>JBOFIW010000223.1:0-13559 GCA_051650365.1 Vibrio sp.
CTATTTATAGTAAGTTGGAATTTGCGTATTAATGACTCTCGATATCATGAGCTCTCAAATATTTATTGAGGGTCTATTATGCAATTCAAAACCAGAGTTATGACGCTTCTTCTGTCAGTCGGTCTGCCGGCACTACCTCTATTGGTCAATGCCGAAGACGCCACATCCGCTTCACAGGTAGAAGAGGGCATCATTATCACCGTCAACATCAATACCGCCTCTGCAGAAGAGCTCGCTACGTTGCTAAAAGGTATTGGGATTAAAAAAGCTCAAGCGATCGTTGATTATCGTGAAGCCAATGGTCCCTTTGCTAGTATAGATGATCTGACGAATGTCAAAGGGATTGGGGAAGCGACAGTACGCAATAATGCCACCCGTATCTTGTTGTAAATACCGGATAACTGAATTAGATAACCCAGCTAAGGCTGGGTTAGTTTTTTGTGTTGGTGTTTTTTGTGGTTAATCCGGACTCTTACCTAGCACCTAAGCGCCTTTACACTTATAATTCTTCGCCGAAAGTGCGGACGTGCATCGGCCGCCTAAAACTAGAAAATGGAGAAATTCATGTCTTCTCATACACCAGTTGTAACTGTGGATGGACCGAGTGGCGCAGGTAAAGGCACTCTATGCATGTTGTTGGCTAAAAAGCTCGGTTTTCAACTGTTAGACTCCGGTGCGATTTATCGAGTGTTGGCTTTGGCTGCGATTCACCATGGAGTGGATCTTGAATCAGAAGAAGCTCTGGTTCCTATAGCGACACATCTTGATGTGCAGTTCATTGCTGAAGGTGACTTAGTCAAAGTGATTCTTGAAGGAGAAGATGTCTCTCGTGAATTGCGCAAAGAAGAAACTGGCATGGCTGCTTCAAAGGTTGCTGCGTTGCCACGTGTTCGCGAAGCACTGTTACGCCGTCAACGAGCGTTTGCCAATGGATGTGGGCTAGTAGCCGATGGTCGTGATATGGGCACTGTGGTTTTTCCAATGGCAGAAGCCAAAATTTTCCTTGATGCGAGCGCAGAAGAAAGAGCTCGTAGACGCTTCAAGCAGTTGCAACTGAAGGGGCTTGATGTTAAATTTGACGCCCTTTTAAGCGAAATTCAGGAAAGAGACGATCGCGACAGAAATCGTGCTGTTGCGCCTTTACGTCCAGCTGAAAACGCATTAGTGCTTGATTCAACCTCATTGAGTATCAATGAGGTAGTAGAACACGCACTACAATATATTGAATCTAAACTGGCGTGAGTGAATCACGCTAAGTAAGAACGTCGGTCGCAAGGATGATGACAGGCGAATTTAATAACCCCATGTGGTAGGACACCCGTGGCCGTTTACTTATTGAAGATTAAATAAATGACTGAATCTTTTGCTCAACTCTTTGAAGAGTTTCTGAACGAGACCCAATTCCAACAAGGTACCATCGTTAAAGGTACTGTAGTAGCAATCGAGAACGGCTACGTTCTGGTTGATGCTGGTCTGAAGTCTGAGTCTGCTATCCCTGCTGAACAATTCAAGAACGCTGCTGGCGAACTAGAAGTTCAAGTTGGTTCTCAAGTAGACGTAGCTCTGGACGCGGTTGAAGATGGTTTCGGCGAAACTCAACTTTCTCGTGAGAAAGCGAAGCGCCATGAAGCTTGGATCGTACTTGAAAAAGCTTACGAAGAAGCTGCAACTGTTATCGGTATCATTAACGGTAAAGTTAAAGGTGGTTTCACTGTTGAACTGAACGGCATCCGTGCGTTCCTGCCAGGTTCTCTGGTTGACGTACGTCCAATCCGTGACACTGCTCATCTAGAAAACAAAGAGCTAGAGTTCAAAGTTATCAAACTAGACCAGAAGCGTAACAACGTTGTTGTTTCTCGTCGTGCAGTAATCGAATCTGAAAGCAGCGTAGAGCGTGATGAATTGCTTGAAACTCTGCAAGAAGGTACTGAAGTTAAAGGTATCGTTAAGAACCTGACTGACTACGGTGCATTCGTTGATCTGGGCGGCGTTGATGGTCTGCTACACATCACTGACATGGCTTGGAAACGCGTTAAGCATCCATCAGAAATCGTTAACGTTGGTGACGAGATCCTAGTTAAAGTACTGAAGTTCGATCGTGATCGTACTCGTGTATCTCTAGGTCTGAAACAGCTAGGCGAAGATCCATGGGTTGCAATTGCTAAGCGTTACCCAGAAGGTCACAAACTGTCTGGCCGTGTAACTAACCTGACTGACTACGGCTGCTTCGTTGAAATCGAAGAAGGCGTTGAAGGTCTAGTACACGTTTCTGAAATGGACTGGACGAACAAGAACATCCACCCATCTAAAGTTGTTAATGTTGGCGACGAAGTTGAGGTTATGGTTCTGGATATCGACGAAGAGCGTCGTCGTATCTCTCTAGGCCTGAAACAGTGTAAAGCTAACCCATGGCAATCATTCGCTGAAGCGCAAGCTAAAGGCGACAAAGTAACTGGTAAGATCAAGTCTATCACTGACTTTGGTATCTTCATCGGTCTAGAAGGCGGTATCGACGGTCTTGTTCACCTGTCTGACATCTCTTGGAACGTACCAGGAGAAGAAGCAGTTCGTGAATTCAAGAAAGGCGACGAAATCTCTGCAGTAGTTCTAGCAGTAGACGCTGAGCGTGAGCGTATTTCTCTGGGCATCAAGCAAATGGAAAACGATCCATTCAACGCTTATGTATCAGACAACAAGAAAGGTGCTCTGGTTAACGGTACTGTAACTGCAGTTGACGCGAAAGGCGCAACCATCGAGCTGGAAGACGGCGTTGAAGGTTACATCCGTGCTTCTGAAGTATCACGTGATCGTATCGAAGATGCATCACTGATCCTGAGCGTTGGTGACAAAGTTGAAGCGAAATTTACTGGCGTTGACCGTAAAAACCGCGTAATCAACCTGTCTATCAAAGCGAAAGACGAAGCTGAAGAGCAAGAAGTAATGGCAACTCTGAACAAGCAAGATGAAGCTGCGTTCGGTAATGCTATGGCTGACGCTTTCAAAGCGGCTAAAGGCGAATAATAGCCAAACGCTAAAAGATAAAAGGAGCCGAAAGGCTCCTTTTTTGTCTTTGTAATCACGTGTTCTGTTTGAAGATTGAACAGGAATAGTTGCGAAAATGCTGCTGAACGTTCACTCTTATAAACAGCACTACAAACCGAATGTAAGATCTCGCCCTAAGTCGAGTTCTTTTTCTACAATGTATACCAAGTGTTTGTTGGAATTGATATTACTGACTATAATTAAGCAGTAAAAACTCGAAGAGGGAAACTATGACTAAGTCCGAACTGATTGAAAGACTCTGTGCTGAACAAACACATTTGTCTGCAAAAGAGATCGAAGATGCGGTAAAAAATATCCTAGAACATATGGCCTCAACGCTAGAAGCAGGGGAGCGCATCGAGATTCGTGGTTTCGGTAGCTTCTCCTTACACTATCGTGAGCCACGCTTAGGGCGTAATCCGAAAACGGGTGATAAGGTAGAGTTGGAAGGTAAGTACGTTCCACACTTTAAGCCAGGTAAGGAACTACGTGAGCGTGTAAACCTGTAGTAGATGGTTGAGTAAAGTTTGTTCATGCGAGCGGCATACTATTTTGGTATGCCGCTTTTTTATGTAGGCGCGACTATTAGCCGTGGTTTGTCGTGCCGTTTTACTGCATAATCGGTGTGCCAATTTGTGAAAAGGTAATGACTCATGAAAATTATAAAGATAGTCGCTGTACTCGCTCTTTTTTTGATCGCATTAGCATTAGGCTCTCAGAATCAGTCAGTTGTGACGTTTAATTACTTATTAGCACAAGGCGAGTTCCATCTTTCTACCTTGCTTGGTAGTGTTTTTGTCATCGGTTTTGCTTGTGCCAGTATTCTTTTTGGTGGCCTGCATCTCAAAGCGAAACTGAGAATTCGCAAATTGACCAAACAGCTTAAAGCCGCTAATCAGCAGTCCACTCCAGACACTACTGTACATAATGGATAAGGCTGTTTTTCGATGTTAGAAATACTGTTCTTGCTATTGCCAATTGCCGCCGCTTACGGCTGGTATATGGGTCATCGTAGCGCTCAGCAAGACAAACAGAAACAATCTCATCAAATTTCCCGCCAATACGTAACGGGTTTAAATCTATTGCTTTCTGATCAGTCGGATAAAGCGGTTGATCACTTTATCGAATTATTGCAAGTCGATAATGAAACGATTGATACTCACCTAGCTTTAGGAAACCTTTTCCGCTCTCGTGGCGAAGTTGATCGCGCTATCCGTATCCACCAAAATCTTATCTCTCGCTCGGGTTTAACTATAGAACAGAAGAATCTAGCATTGCAGCAGTTAGCTAAAGACTACATGGTTTCTGGCTTTCTTGATCGTGCTGAGAAAATTTTTGAACAACTTATTGATGAACCTGAGCATCGAGAATCTGCACTTCAGCAACTCACCGCAATTTACCAACAAACCCGTGAATGGCATAAAGCGATCGAGTGTGCTTCCGCTCTCGTAAAGCTTGGGCGTAAGCGTATGAAGGTGAGCATTGCTCACTTCTATTGTGAGCTAGCCATGCTTGAAAAGGCTGATGGTAACGACAATAAAGCGGTTCAATTATTCAAGAAAGCGCTCAATGAAGATCCTAAATGTGTACGTGCCACGATTTCACTCGGCAAGCTCTATCTGCAAAATGAAGATTATCAAAAGACAATCGACCATTTGGAGATGGTGCTTGATCAAGATATAGATTTTGTAGGTGAAGTGCTCAATATCTTAGCAGAGTGTTATCACAATCTCGGTAGAGAGCAGGATCTGATTGTGTTCTTGCGGCGTTGTATCGCAAATAAAGCGGGGGTATCAGCAGAATTAATGCTAGCTCAACTTGTTGCGCAGCATGAAGGTACTGCTGTTGCACAAGAAATTTTAACTCGACAGCTAGTCAAAAACCCTACTATGAAAGGTTTCTATCGTCTAATTGATTACCATATTGCAGAAGCGGAGGAGGGACGAGCCAAGGCTAGTCTATCCACTTTGCAACGCTTAGTTGGGGAACAACTTAAAGTAAAACCACACTATCGCTGTCGTAAATGTGGGTTTTCAACTCATTCACTCTATTGGCATTGTCCATCATGCAAAAACTGGGGCTCAATTAAGCCTATACGTGGCCTAGATGGTGAGTGAGAATTAACTCAATCAAAATGATGATGCAGCGATTGATAGCTGCTTTTTTTTAAATTCGATGTACAGATATAGGAGAAACGATGAACGACCCAAAAGTGATTGTTGCACTGGACTATGACAATCTAGCGGATGCGCTCGCGTTTGTGGACAAGATAGACCCAAGTACTTGTCGATTAAAAGTGGGTAAAGAGATGTTTACTCTGTTTGGCCCTGAATTTGTACGCGAGTTGCATAAACGTGGTTTTTCTGTGTTTCTGGATTTGAAATTTCATGATATTCCCAATACCTGTTCAAAGGCAGTGAAAGCTTCGGCAGAACTGGGGGTTTGGATGGTGAATGTACACGCCAGTGGTGGTGAACGCATGATGGTAGCGTCTCGTGAAATTTTAGAGCCGTATGGTAAAGATCGTCCATTACTCATTGGTGTGACGGTTTTAACCAGTATGGAGTCTGCTGATTTGCAAGGCATTGGGATTCAAAGTACACCACAAAATCATGTATTGAGATTGGCTACTTTAACCAAAAATTCAGGTCTTGATGGTGTCGTGTGCTCAGCTCAAGAAGCCTCAGTGCTGAAACATAACTTGGGAAGTGAGTTTAAACTAGTGACTCCTGGCATTCGTCCAGCAGGCTCTGAACAGGGTGATCAACGTCGTATTATGACTCCGTCACAAGCGATTGCTTCCGGTTCGGATTATCTGGTGATTGGCCGTCCTATTACACAAGCTGCACATCCTGATTTAGTGCTACAAGAAATTAATCGTACGCTCATTTAGCTCTCTCCTCTAAACATGTGGGGGAGAGTAGCGTGAGCGCATCTCATGGTGTGTTTATCTCAAGTGAGTTATCCCCTTCGGTGAACGAAAGCCATTTTTGCAAAATGGCTTTCAAATCTTCTAAGCGATAGGGTTTACTGAGTACATCATTCATACCGCATTCAAGGCAGTGTTGTTTCTCGTGTATGGTTGTACCTGCAGTAAGTGCAATGATGGGTTTATTGTAACCTTGATCTCTAAGGTGTTTACTTGCTTCAAATCCATCCATCTCCGGCATTCGGCAATCCATGAAGATCAAGTCATACGGTGTATGCTGAGTTGCCTCGATCGCTTCTACACCATTGTGGCTAAAATCAGGCGTGATATTGAGCTTATTGAGCATACCTTGAATAATAATCCGGTTCATTTCAATATCATCGGCGACCAAAATTGCCAATGTTTTGCCATTCCACTTATTGGTTATCGTATTTGAGAGAAGGGCTTGATTTGGTCTATCGGCGGCAGGGAGTGGTAGCTCGAGTGTAAACTCACTACCTTCTCCTTCTGAGCTTTTAACGCTTAGCAACCCATTCATGAGTTTCGTTAGGCTCAAGCAGATAGCTAACCCCATACCTAAGCCTTCAAATTGTCGGGTTGAGGAACGATCCACTTGATAAAAGGCATCAAAAATTTTCTGTTGGGCATGTTCGGGAATCCCGATACCTGTATCTTTTACATCTATTTTAAGTTTGCTATCAAACCAAGAAATATAAACATTTATCTCTCCAGACAGGGTGAATTTTATACTGTTTGCAATTAAGTTTAATAATATTTGCTGAATTCGTCGTTTATCACCATAAACATATTCTGGTGGGGTGTTTTTATAAATAAAGTTTAGAGGTGTGCATTTGTTTCTGTTTTTTATTGAAACTAAGTTATAAACATAATTATGCAGCTGTAACCACTCAAATGGTTGAGATGATATACGTAATAATCCTGAATGAAGTTTATTAAAGTCTATCAGGTCATTGATGACAAAATTGAGCATTTCACCAGAGTGTTGAATATCAGAAAGGTATTTTTTTTGCTCTGAATTTAATTCGGTTGTACCAAGTAGATCTGCACTACCGAGTATACCTACTAATGGCGTACGGATCTCATGATTAACCATTGCAACGAATTCTTTGGTGGCTTTTTCTGACTCCTCGGCATGTTTTCTTGAGATCTCTTTATGCTGAAGTTCAAGATGTTTACTCAATGCTCCACTTAGTAAGTCAATCAATAAATGGACTTGCTTTTCAATGTAGGTAGATTCAATCTGATTAGTTTGATAAACAAACATTAAATTTCCAACTTGTTGCCGATTGGAATATATAGGATATGAAACTTTCTTTTGTGATGTGTTTTTATTCTTATTAGGGAGCCAGCAATTGCTAAAATGAAACTGCTTATAAGTTGGAAATAAATCAGCTTGTAGAATTAATTCAAATTGAAGAATGTTTCTTCTGTCAGGAATGCTATCAATGAAGCTATTAATTAACTCTTCATTGAGTTCTGTAAATAAAAACCGTCTGCCGAACCGGATCAGAATAGCATCTATATGTTCTTTTAGTTCTAATTTGAATATGTCCGTCATTGATTGCAATTTTTGAGCTTCAAGTGCTTGTTGCAAACATTGGTTTATTTCATAAATTTCTCGGCTTTTCTGCTCAAGTAACTGCTCTGCAGCTTTTCGTGCCGCTTTTTCTCGGCATAAACGTTGTTCCCAAAGGGAGGGTGGTTTAGTCATGATCAATATCCACTTTGGTTATCGCAAAACGAACCGCACTACCATCAGCTTTCAGGTTGTGGCTAGTAATCGTGATGGGCTGAGTAAAGTGGGCAGCACAACCCTCTAAAAGCCCTAAGCAGAGTGAAGATAAACATCGGTGGCTTTGATATTCAAAGAGGGTGGTGTCCCCACATTGCTCAATGAAAATGAATTTTGGAGGGCGGGCATTCGGATACAGTTTTTTCACCTCTGCATGAATCTCATCCTCGACTCTTTTGAGAAATTCAATAAAGGGAAGATCGTGCTGAATGGGAATTGGCAGTGTTTGATAAAGAGAATCAAAAATCGCTTTGCCAACCTCACGTTGCAGGTTATCCATGCTCTCTCCCGTAAGTTGATGCAAGGCTTGTATCATTGCGATTAACTCGTGATGCTTATAGTCACCTACTGATGTGAACGGGTGATTGAATCCAGACTGCTCAAGCATAGTTTCTAATGTATCCATACCAAACCGTTGTTCGATAATGTCGAAAAATAGACTAAATACGATACCCTTCATTGTGAGTTCTCCCGTTGGGGGGAATGGTTATGCCCTTACTTTTTAAGCATGGTGGATAAAACAGAGGTGCGCAAGTTAAGGTGAAGAGCTAGCAAATCAGCTTTCATTCTATTTTTACCCTCTATTTATTCAGTGTTCTGTTTATTGGCCTCGGCTGCCCACCATCACCATCACGGTTTTGAGCATAATGCTGACATCTGTATTGAACCATGAGCGTAGAGAGTACATGGATAGAGCATAGCTATGATCAAAAGCCACTTTACGTCTTACATCATCAATACAGGTGTCATAACCTTGGTTGACTTGGGCTAAGCCAGTAATACCGGGCAATAGTCCATAAGTGCGTTCGGCAAAGTAAGGAATGGCATCTTCTAGCTTTTTGTAGAATCCAGGGCGTTCTGGGCGTGGGCCGACAATCGACATATCGCCTTTTAACACATTGAAGAGTTGAGGAATTTCATCCAAACGTGTTTTGCGTAAAAAGCGTCCTACAGGAGTGATACGTGGGTCATTATCGGTTGCCCAAACAGCCCCAGAGCGGCTTTCGGCATCTTGGTACATGGTACGAAACTTAATAATTTCAAAAAGCATGACCCGATCGGGGAGTGATTTGCCTACTCGCCATTGTTTATAAAACACAGGGCCTGAAGAATTAATTTTTATGGCAAAGGCAATAATCGGAAATAAAGGGGAAAGCAGGATTAAACCTACGATAGCACCCAGTAAATCCATAGTGCGTTTGAACACGGTAATTGACATTTGAGTGGGTTGATGGCGATTCATAATAGGGTTCCTTAATGGTTCACTTTGATCCAACGGCCTTTTTCGTATCCACAAAGGTAACGAAGACCACCGATGAAATTGGCAAGATGTCCAAACACCAAATAGTGCAGCCAGCGTAATAGGCTTGGTTGGCGTTGTTCTGGTATCCAATGACTGCATGTAGCAATCAAGTAGAGGCTGATTTGTCCACCGAGAAGCACAACAAAGAGTGGGTTGTGAATCGCAAGTAGAGCGCTGCTGATCAAGCAAGTCAGCATCAAATAAGGAGTAAGCAGGCGCAGCCCTTTGCCGGATAGGAAAGCAAAAGCAACTTTGCCGTGTTTGGGGCTAAAGAGTCTAAATAGGGTAATCGCCTGCTGCATATTGCCTGCGGAGATGCGAAGCCGACGTCGAAAATCTTCAGGCTGGCCTGTCGGTTCCATTTCAATCGCCAGCATATTTAGGTCATAACGTGCTTGATAACCTTGCTCAACAATCCGCATAGGCAGAATAAAATCATCATTAATGGTATTGGCAGGCAGAGGAGTAAACAGTGAGGTGCGAAATAGGTATAGCGCACCATGAGAACCAAGAGTGCTTCCGAAGCTAGATTCATGCAGTTTGATTTGGTTTTGATAGTGCCAGTAGGCTTTTTCCTCGTTGGAGACGTTAGGTAAACCTTGATAGGTCGCATTCACGACGCCAACCTGAGCATCAGTAAAGTGCTGTGCCGCGATCAACATAGCGTCAATTGAAATCAGGGCACTGACATCACTTAATGCAGTGATCTCACTATCCACCATCGTCATGAGTTGGTTGATGACGGCGACTTTACCTCGATTTTTCGGGTAGATATGTATTTCAAACAAGGTATCGGCACAGATGGCTTCCTGAATGGTTTCCTGCGCGATTTCTGCCGTTTTGTCTTGGCATCCATCACAAGCAATGACGATCCGCAGCTTGTCTCGTGGATAATCTAATGCACTCAGGTTACGAATTTTCTCTGCAATCCATCGCTGTTCATTGTATGCAGGCACCAAGATGGTGATGCTGGGGTAATGTAGGTCTGTTTGGCTAGCTTGATAACCGCGAGATGGCACTTTGCTTTCTGGCAAAGGGTGCCGACTGGCATACCAACGTAGTAACACAGGGTAACCCAAGTGGTGGTAAACAATTAATCCACTGGCGACAAAAAATAGCAGAGTGAGAGCCCAAGTTATCATGCTAATTCTCCTTCTGATAAAGCGTTGTAGGCTTTGACCATTTGATGAATATCCCCGTGTTCTTGCACAAAATAACGAGGTGAAATCTCGGTTTTATGTTGGAGGGCGTGCAGTAAGCTGCGTGCCATTTGCAGTGGGTCATCGCTTTCAACTGCACTTCCAGTGTGAGGGCATAATGTCTCTCTGGCTGACCCCACATCGGTCAGAACCACTGGAATACCACACGCTTGTGCTTCTAACGGTGACAAAGGGAAGCCTTCCGAGCGTGAAGGCAGGCAGAAAATATCCAAAGCGCGATAAAACTCGGGCATGTTGTCTACTAACCCAAGAAAGTGTACTCGTTCAGTGAGCCCAAGTTCTCGGCAAAGGGCTGAAAGAGAATCGAGCTGAGAGCCTTTGCCCGCAACAGCTAAATGGATATGGCTGGGTAAATGCGACAATGCGTGGAGCAGTTGATCTTGACCTTTTACCCATTCAAGTCGACCAGCACAACCGATCAGCGGTACACCTTCAGGTAAGTTGAACTGTTGACGAGCCAGAGCTTGGCTGCCGGGGGTGAAGCGAGCACAATCAATGCCATTTTTGATGGTTCGAGTGTGCGGATAATGGAAGTAGCGCGCAAGTACTTGCGTGACTTGATGAGCATCTCCAACCAAGTGTGGCTGAACCCAACGTAAAGCGACGTACTGCAAGTAACGATGAATCCGGTTAGAGAGGTGCCATACATCATGTTCAGTATGAATACGCACAGGCGTAGTAGTGCAACGTGCAGCGATTCCTGCATAGAGTAGTGGGCCAATATGGTGCGTATGGACAACATGAGGTTTTATGGCTGAAAACAGTTTGAACAGTTTCCATAGTGTTAAGAGTGAACGCCCAGCAGGTTTATTTAGAAACAGCAATTGATCTTGGTACTGAGAAAGTTTTGGCCAGTGTGCCAGTGCTTGTTTTTTGGTGCCTTCCAAACTCACCACTAATATGCGTTGGTTGGGCTCAGAAAAGTTTAGAAAATCAAGAACAAGGCACTCTAAGCCGCCAGGGGACAGATGCTGAACAACATGGATGATGACTTTTTCATTCTGGAGATGAGAGTGCATAGATAGAGCCTCATAATGGAATTCTTATGAGGTAATTGCATGAGCCATGCCAAACTTAAAACCCTTAATAATCATTAGGTTATTCTTTATTTGGTGTTCAGTATGTCATGGGGTGGTGGCAGGTTTTATTTTGAGAATGAATTTGAGTGATGAGTTTGAGAATGGATACGAGGCAGAATGGTTAAAACCGGTACTTTGGTGAGGCGCTCTAACTCATCTTGGCGACGAATGGTGGTATCAAATAGTTCAAAAAGTACTGCAAGACCCACGCCTAAAAACAAGCCCGCAAACCCACCTGCAATGACAAACACCCACACTGGTAAATTGGCAGTGGTTGCTGGGGTATAGGGGATATCAATAATTTTCACCCGCTTGTTTTGCTCGAAGATGCCTAATGAGCCAGTTAATTGAGCCATTTCGTAACGCTCCATTAACTGATCATAAAGTTGACGTTTCATATCCGCTTCACGCTGCAAGGTTTGCAGTTGCTTGGCATCATCCCCGAAGCTGTAAGCTTGTTGCTCCAGTTGGAGAATCATGGTTCGCAAGCTTTGAGTCTCTTCAGTAAGGGCTTCATATCGCCCACGTGTGGTCTGGAGGTTTTGCAACTGGGTAATCAGCAGGGGCTGGACTTCACCTTTTTCCGCTCCGGGAAGGCGGCTGGCCATATCCCATAATTGATCACTGCTCATCAGCTTTTTCTCTTGTTCAAGCATTTGATGGCGTTCTGCTTCTAAACGATCCAGTTCGCGTTTTTTGGCTTGTACTGCACTGTGTGAATCCGTGTAGCGTGCTTGCAGCAATGTAAGTTCACTGCGTATCGTAATGATCTGTTCTTCAATTTTGCCTACTACTGGGTTGGTTTTAGACAATTGTTGATCCAAAGAGCCTAGGCTCTTCTCAACCCCTGCTAGCTCAGCTTCTTTTTCAGAGAGGGTTTGTTTTAAGCTTGCCAACTGATTCAGCACTTGAGTTTGCATCTCTGGTGTCGAAGAGAGGTGTTTATTTCTAAATTGAGCAAGCGCGCTTTCGGCAAGTTCCAACTCCTGTTTGCGCTGCTCAATATGAATGGTTAAGAAATCACTGGAATCACGAATGGATGAACGTTCTGGCGCGAGTAACTGCTCAATGAATTGATCGCTGACGGCTTGCAGAGTCTCTTTCATCCCTTCTGGCTTATTGGCTGAAAGTTCTATCTTGATGAAGTCTTTACCCAACTGCGAGATAGAGATATTGCTGGATAGGCTGCGAATCACGCTCTCGGCATCGCGTTCCGACATCTCAGGGGTGATTAAGCCGCGACTTTCCGCGACTGATTTTAGGACGTGACGACTTTTGAGTAAGGTGGTGAGCGCATTCATACGGTCGTTGAGCATGGTCGAAACGGCCAAGTCTTCCAAAAAAGGGTTCATCTTGGCCGTTTCTTGGATCAGCATGCTGGTGTGAGCTTGATAACGCGGAGGGGCCAAGCTGCCAATAATCCCACCAATGATGGGTAAAATGAGTAGGGGAATGGCGATGATGTAGCGTTGTCGCCATGCAGCACCTAACAGAACCATCAGCCGAAACTTGAGATCGTTCATAGCTGCTCCAGCAGGTTGGATAACCACATACTCCGCAAATGCCAACTGTCTTGCGTGACACACTGAGGAGAAGACGGGCTTAATGAACGATAGCGAGACAATGCCGCGATCATCTGCTGAGCATTGGATACCAAATGGAGCTGGTCCTGATAACGTAGCGCCGCGGGGTACGGGCTCGATAAAATAGGTTTACCTATCGCGAGATATTCCATCAACTTAAGCGGGCTGCAGGCGCGAATTTGTTCATTAAGCTTAAATGGTAATAGACTAACATCCCAATGTTGGCAATAGCTTGGTAGCTGATGGTGTGGACGACTCCCCAACAAATAGACGTTTTCTCTTAGAACTAGGGCTTCTTTTTCCAGCTTATTGGGGCCGATAAACACAAAATTCCAATCGGGTAAGACGGCGGTGACGTGATTGAGCATCTTGCAATCTAACCATTCCGAAAGACTACCGTAAAATCCTGCTATTGGTCGGCCATTGTCGGGTAAATCATGGGCACGTTCTGCTGGCGTGGTAAAGAGTTTGAGGTCGACACCATGCGGTAGAAAATGGGTTTTCTGAGCCGGAAACTTCTGCTGCAACTCTTGGCTGGCAGCCAAGATTAATTGTGCGTGGTCGACCAAACGATCTTCATGCTGGGCAAC
>JBOFIW010000224.1:0-7171 GCA_051650365.1 Vibrio sp.
TCAAGCGCAAAGGCATTAAGCCAAGCTTTGACTACCGTGACGTGTGGAAAGAGGAACACGCCAACGCTTTCACCGTAGCCAAAATGCTCAATGCCGATTTGCTGGTTGAGGTGAAGCAGTTGGTTGAGCAGGCCATTGCCGAAGGTCAAACCTTTGAGCAGTTCCGTGATCTGCTCAAGCCGCTGCTGGTGAAGTCTGGGTGGTGGGGCGTTCAAGTAATGGATGACCCACTCACCCAAGAATCAAAGCCTGTTCAATTTGGCAGTGAAGGCCGTTTAAAAACCATTTACCGCACCAACATGCGCACCGCTCGCGCCGCAGGCCAGTGGGAGCGCATCGAAAAAACCAAGCGCGCAATGCCCTATTTGCTCTATCAGTTGGGGCCATCGCGTGAGCATCGGCTTGATCATGTGCGGCTCAATGGTGTGCTGCTGCCAGTGGGTGATCCGTTTTGGGCGCAGTTTATGCCGCCCAACGGCTGGGGCTGTAAGTGCTGGGTTCGGCAAGTGTCAAAGCGGGAAGCTGAAAAGCTGATCGCTGAAGGTAAGGTGAAAACCTCCGCGCCTGATACGCCAAACAAGCAATGGGTAAACAAACGCACCGGAGAGGTGGAAGTGTTGCCCGAAGGCATTGAGCCGGGTTGGAACTACAACCCAGGTAAGAAACGAGAGCAAGCGCTGAGTGATGATTTGCAAGCCAAAGAGACGCGCTTGAATGAAACCTTAAAACAGTAAGAGGAACGGTCATGGCTACCACAGCAGTGAAAATAGTCTCCAGTGAATACCGCCAAATCAACGTAGGGTTGAAAGGCGTGTTTGTGAATCGCGGAGCAGGAAACGCGCAAATGCTGGTTGCAGAAACGCAGCCAGCAGCAGCCACCGAAGGCGACCCAATGCTAGCGCAAAAGCGTTATGTGTATGAGCTAACAGGCAGTGAGCTGGTTTGGGCTAAAACCAACAGTGGTGAAACCACGGTAGGAGTAACGCCTGCATGATCTATGAAGCCCCCTTAACTTCAGATTCAGGCGCGCCTCGCCATAAGAGCGAAGTGTTGTTTGACTTTTCCGTATCACCTTTGGTGTTCACGCAGGGGGTGGCATACAACTTGATTGACCGCGTCAAAGCCGCAGTCCCTGTGTTCGGTAGCTTGCTGCCGTTCTTTGATACAGCGGCCAATCTGCTGCGCAGTTTTAACGATGACGCCAGCTTGCACTTTAAAGCAAACTTTATCGGTAGCTTTCCAGGCTCTGCGGCAACCCGTTCATTGGAGCTGGATTTCTTAGGCACTGAAGGCAACAGACTGGTGCAGAACCGGAGCTTAGAAGTGGATGAGGATGTGATGACGTTCTCGACTTTCTTCAGTGTCGACAAAAACGGAAACATTGCGACCAATGGCACGGCCATACAAATTCGCGCCAATGGCCGCGACTTTACTTGCACTAAGCTGTTGTTGATCGCAGAGCAAGAAACCTACTCAACGGAGATACTAGGGGGTGGCGCGTGATTTATGAAGAAGATAGACGAGGCACCATACTCTCTTTTGTGGAAACAATTGCTAATCAGTTTTTGCTTGAGAAACCAACCATCAAGCTAATCGCCTTTGGTGATTCCATTACCGATATCGGCGATAGTAGTAGAACAGTGAGTGGTAGTTATATCGTTTCAACTCGAGGCTATTGGTGTAATGCATTTGTGCAAAGCCAGCAGCAGTTTTACTTACTTGATGGTGCAGGCGTTTCAGGGAATACCACTCTCGATCTTTTAAATCGAATGTCTGATGTAACATCAACCGATGCTGATGTGGTGCTATTGCTTATTGGAACGAACGATTTAAATCAGGCAAGAACGCCAGAGCAAACCAGAGATAGCATGGAGCAAGTACTTGACCAAATCATTGCATCAGGCAAGAAGGTATTGATAACGAAAGTTCCACTGCGGAAGATTTCTGATAACTTAAATCCGAAGATTGAACAGTTGAATGCATACTATGAACAGTTGGCTTTGGAGAGAGCTGGCGATGTGGCTATCACAGATAATCTCACTGCATTTAATCAGTACGTGCAAGCGGGTGAAGATCTGGTTGTAACAACTGACGGGCTTCATCCCAACAGTTTTGGTGCGTGGTTGATTGCGCAAGAAACCAGAAAAAGTTTGGATGCCAAGTTTAATTCCATAGATGCTGATTTGGTTAACTTAGCGCCTAACTCATCATTCTCTGGTACTTCAGGATTGGTATTGAATGGTGCGACCGGGGTGGCTCCTGCTGATTGGCGAATCTATTATGCAGACCCTACGAATGGCCTTGGTGGTAGTGCTTTGGGTTCGGTTATAAACCAAGATGGTTCAGTAACTTTAACAACTGGTACTGAGGCTGCATTTAAACAAGCATTGTTTAGAACGGGAAGTGTTCCACTACCAGTTCAGAACAAAAAATATATGTTTGGATTAACGGTAAGTTGCTCAGATTTGGATGTGGCGTCAGAGTTTCGAATTTTTATGACATCTTCTTCAGGCGCTTCAGTTGAATTTAAACTTAATGTTCCAGCTGGCTTAACAACCTTTGATAACATTAGATTGTTAACGCCTCCACTTGATGTGAAAGAAGCAACAACTTGTGTGCTTTACTTCTCAATGACGTCATCTGGCGCTGGTGCTATTCAAGCGGAAATTAAAAAACCAATTCTTGTTCAAGTTGGCTAGTATTCTATAACGCTCTCTAACGCGCTAGAAAGCAAAAAGGCATGCAAAGGTATCAATAAAAAAGTTTAAATCAATCTGGCGCGATTTAAACATGGTTTAAACTAGGTTCGGCGTTGTATTTTTGGTTGGCTTTTGCGTTTCGCTTGCCAACCTGTTTTTTTGCGGTAATCTTAACCACGCTTTTCTCCCCTCCCAAAACGTATCCCAACTCTTTCAATTTGAGCAACTGCCGTTATTTCGGCTCGGTTGTCGCATTGGCGCATTCTTACTCCACCAAAACAAGTTCATATCAACCGACCACCAAGGAGGTTGTTATGTAGTGCTTATGAACCGGAGTAATCAATGGCTAATTGTCTTACTGCCCTTTGTTTCAACATGGCAAATGTGGATGCTGCCACCGCAGGTGTTTGGCTTCCGCTTATTCCGGCCGGAACATTTCAAGGGATTGATGGACGCACTTGGAACAACTCCAACCCTAACGCCATTATCCAGCGCTTCACTAAAAAGCGCCCATTCGATGTAGAACATTCAACCCATATCAAAGCGCCAAACGGTGAGCCTGCACCCGCTTACGGCTGGATCACGTCACTGGAAAATCGCAACGGCGAGATTTGGGGGTTTGTGGAATGGAATGCCGAAGGCCGAGAAATGATTGAGGAGAAGAAGTACGCCTTCTATTCCCCAGCGTTCGGTCACGATAAGGAAAACGGTTTTATCTACACCATCGAAAGTGCAGGTTTGACCAACAATCCCAACCTAAATGTACCCGCCCTCAACCGACAAGAGGAAAACGAAATGAAGCTATCACAGCTTATTGCCGCTGCGCTTGGCTTGGCCGAAACCGCAACCGAGCAAGACGCGGTAATCGCAATCAACTCTCTGAAGTCAGAGAAAGACGTTGCGCTTAACCGTGCATCAAACATTGATCTCAATGTGGCCGTGCCTAAAGAAACCTATCAGCTAGCACTTAACCGCGCTGAAACTGCTGAAGCGGCATTAAAAGCCATTCAGGAATCTGAAATTGATGCGCTGGTAGAAGATGCGATCAAGGCTGGCAAAGTTGCCCCTGCGAACAAAGAGATGTTCCTCGGCATGTGTCGTGCGGAAGGTGGCATTGAGCAGTTCAAGAAGTTTGTTGAAACCGCGCCAGCGATTGCGAATAGCGATCCTAAGAAGAAGTCGGCAGTGGTGAATGCAGAAGGTGAACTGTCTGCTGAAGAAATGGCGCTTTGTCGAGCTACTGGTGTTACACCAGAGTCTTGGAAAGCCAACCGTAAACACAAAATCACTTACTAATTAGGAGCTGAAAAATGGCTTTTACTGAAGCGCAAATTATTGAAGCCCTGACGGTTGGCAGCAATGCCGCATTTACCGAAGGCTTGAGTGTTGTTACCCCTCAATGGGACAAGATCGCTACTCGCGTGCCGAGTTCTGGCAGCTCAGAGTTTTACGGCTGGCTAAAAGATTTACCAGGTATCGAGCTTTGGGGGAGTGATCGTCAGCTGAAAGAACTGGGTTCACACGGCTATGCGATCAAAAACGAAACGTATGAAGCTTCCGTCAAGATTAAGCGTGACGATTTGGAAGATGACAAGATTGGTAAGTATTCCGTCTTGGCTCGTGCTTGGGGTCGTGAATCTGCCGTTTTCCCTGATAAACATTGTTATGGTTTGTTGGCCGCAGGTTTCACCACCTTGTGCTATGACGGCCAAAACTACTTTGATACCGACCACCCACTAGAAACCACGCCTGCCACTACGTTCTCAAACGTCATTGGTGATCCGTCAACGGATACGGGTTCTCCGTGGTTTCTGATTGATGACATGCAGATCCTTAAGCCAATCATCTATCAAGAGCGTCGCCCTCTCGTTTTGGAATTTGTGGGTGCAACGTCTGAGTACGCTTGGTTTAACAACATGGTGGCTCAAGGTGTGGATGGCCGTGCTGGCTTCGGCTTCTCTTTCCCTCAGATCGCGATTGGCTCTAAAGCTGATTTGACGGAAGCGAACTTTGAAGCGGCCACAGTGAAACTGGCAAGCATGAAGAAAACCGACGGCACTCCACTGGGAACAATGGCAACCAAGCTGGTTGTTGGTCCATCCAATGCTTCCGCTGCTCGCAAGATTGTTTCTCGTGAGTTCTTGGAAAACGGTGAATCAAACATCTACTTCAATAACGTAGAGATCGTGGTTTCCCGTTACCTGCCTTAAGGCGATGACGAGCTGGCGGTGTTCATTCACCGCCACGTTTAAACCCTGTTTAAAAGGAGTTCACTGTGAGTGAAACAGCCAAAACCCGCAGCCGAAAAAGTGCAACAAAGCCCGCTGTCGAAGGAAGTGATCAGCAAACAGTGGCAGAGAATACCCCCGTTCCTGCGGCGCAAGCCGAACCGGAGCAAGTAGCAAACCAAGAGCCTCCTCAAGCGATGCCAGAGCCACAAGCCTCGGCGGATGAGCAGAAGTCGGAGCAAAATGCGCAGATGACAGGCTCTCAAACGGAAGTGAATCAAGATGAAGAAGCTAAAGATGAAAGCCCAATGGGCGCTGCTGTGCAGCTATCTGTTCATGCTGGTCGCGATCTCGATATTCGTGGAGCCTTTAAAGTACGCGCTAAATCAGATCAAGGTTTTTGGCGCGCAGGTATTCAGTTTTTGCGCGCCAAAGAAACCGTTCTGCTTGTGGTTGACCAAGTACCAGAAGACCAGCCTAAAACAGTGGCTCAGGAAGATGGCGAACCAGAACTTGTTCTGTTCGTTGCTCCGCAAGCGGCAAAGCGAATCCACGGCGAGCCTAACCTAGTCGTCGAAGTGGTCGAAGTCTCAGACGTTATCGACGTAAGCGATACGGAGTAACCCAAATGGCAATCTACGCAACCAAGCAAGACTTGATTGACCGTGACGAGCAGATGCTTTGGAACTTTGCGATCAACCGCGAAACCGGAGAGCTGAACGACACCTACATCAACCAAGCGCTGGAACAGGCCGACGATGAGATTAACTCATTAATGAAGCGGCGTTACATTTTGCCTCTTCAGACTGTGCCAAGCATGTTGAATAAGATTGCCATAACAATTGCTTTTTACTGGTTGGCAGACCGTGATCAGCAAGCAACTAATCTCTTGGAAGAGCGCTATAAGATGCAAATAGCAACTCTTAAAGAGATTGCAAGTGGCAAGCGTGATCTCGGTCTTCCAACCATTGAATCTCCAGATGAAAGCAGTATAGGCAAAGTGGAACTCATCCAAACCAATGAGCGCCTGTTTACCCGCAACAGCCTGAAAGGAGTGTTGTGATGGGCATCAGCGTTCAAGTCACTGGTACTGAAGAGCTAGCGCGCTTTCAAAAGATGCTGGACGCGCTGAGCAATCCAAAGCTCAAAGAAGAGCTGTTGGATTCACTCGGTGCAGTGGTGGAAAGCCAAACACGGAGACGTATCGCCGATGAGAAAAGTGCGCCTGATGGCACCAAGTGGGATTCTTGGAGCGATAGCTACGCTAAAACTCGCAACGGAAACCAGTCTCTGCTGCAAGGTGATGGAGACCTTCTGGACTCCATTCAGTATGTGGTCGAAAAAAATCAGGTTCGAGTTGGGTCGCCATTGGTTTACGCAGGCGTACATCAAGACGGTTTTTCAGGTGCGGTACAAGTGGATGCGCACACGCGCCTTATCACTCAAGCCTTTGGTAAAGCGCTCAAGTTTCCGGTGTATCAGTCGGTCAGTGCGTTCACCCGCATGATGGATATTCCGCAACGTCAGTTCCTCGGCCTAAGCCGAGATAACCAAACCGAAGTCTACGATGTGATCGGTGACTTCTGGCAAGAGGTACTGCAATGAGCACCGCACGCCCAGATTTTCAGTTAGATGGTTCAACGGTTTACGCCACGCAAGAAACCGTCAACTACTTAAAGCCGATCCTTGAAAGCCTGTCAGAGCGTCATGTTGACAAGGTGCAAACCATTGAGCGCCACATTGGCCGCTTCAATACACCTGCCGATGTAAAGCGCTGGATGTCGACGCGTGATGGTGGCATTCGCATTGCGGCGCTGAATGTGCCTAGCTTTGAGCTTATCGGTGGCCGTTTGGTGGGCTCGGTCAACATGGTGGCTTATGTGTTCACCACCGATGCATGGGGCTATGCCAAAGATACGCGTGCCGAAGTGATCGTAAGCAAGTTAGTGCGTGCCATGGTCGCCAAGAACGCGCCGCCCACGGCTTACTCACGGGCGCAAAACTTCCGCGCCAACAATCTTTACACCTCAGCGTTGGATGAGCTTGGCCTAGCGCTTTGGACAGTGGAATGGTCGCAGCAGTGGTATCTCGATGTGCCGATTGACCCCACCACATTAGACGATTTCATTACTTTCGGTTTGCGTGGTGAGGTCGCCGAAGGCGCACCAGAAATCGAAGGTGAAGTGCAGTTACCGCAATAGAGGATTGCAAGCAATGGAACAAAACCAAATCAAAGTGAAGCCA
>JBOFIW010000225.1:0-3367 GCA_051650365.1 Vibrio sp.
TTATGCCCTTTCAGCGAGGTTTCACCAACGCTGCGTATTTAAATGATGAGTGCTTGTTTATGAAAAATCTTGTTGGGCGCTTTATGCGCTATGTCACTTTTGATACTCAATCCAAACCGAAAAACCATCATAGCCCGAGTTCAACGGGGCAGAAAGTGTTTGCACAGGCGCTTTATGAAGAACTTTTGGAGTTAGGCTTGAGTGATGTATCGCTGGATGAGCATGGCTATGTCATGGCCAAACTCAAATCTAATGTGAATTATCCAGTACCCGCGATTGGCTTTATTGCGCATATGGATACCGCACCTGATGCCTGCGGAAAGAATGTGAAACCACAAATTGTAGAAGATTACCAAGGTGGCGATATCGCACTCGGTAAGGGGGATGAAGTGCTCTCGCCAATCCAATATCCCGATCTGCATTTGTTGCATGGCTATAACTTGATCACGACCGATGGTACGACTTTGCTTGGTGCAGATAACAAAGCGGGGATTGCCGAAATCATCACTGCAATCGAAATGTTGCTCGCCGATCCTTCCATTCCGCATGGCGATATTTCGATTGCTTTTACTCCAGATGAAGAAATCGGTCGTGGAGCGAACCACTTTGATGTTGCGAAGTTTGCGGCGCAGTGGGCCTACACGATTGATGGTGGCCCGATCGGAGAATTGGAGTATGAGAACTTCAATGCTGCGACGGCGACCGTCACTTGTCATGGTGTGAATGTGCATCCTGGGACGGCGAAAGACAAAATGGTTAACGCGATGCACATTGCGGCTCAGTTTATTTTGATGATGCCGGAAAGTGAAACACCGCAGCACACTGAGGGCTATCAAGGTTTCTATCATCTTTCGAGCGCTACCATGGGCGTGGCTAAATCTGAGTTGAAATACATTCTGCGGGACTTTGAGGCAAATGGTTTACAATCGCGCCAAGACTTGATGCAAGCAAAAGTGGTTGAATTAAACCAGCAGCTCAAAAAAGGCCGCGTTGAAGTGAGCTTTGAACAGAGTTATTCCAATATGAAGGAGATGGTCGAGCCGCATCCGCATATTATCGAGCTGGCAAGACAAGCGATGATCGAGTGCGATGTGGAGCCTCAAATTAAACCGATTCGTGGTGGTACGGATGGGGCGCGTCTTTCATTCATGGGGTTGCCTTGCCCAAATATTTTTACTGGGGGATACAATTTCCACGGTATTCATGAATTCATCACCATTGAAGGGATGGAAGCTGCGGTGCAAGTGATTGTTAAACTCGCAGAGAAAACGGCACTGCATTATCAGCAATAAACGTTTTTCCTTTGAAAAGCCGCGTTAAGCGGCTTTTTTTATGATGAAATTTGCCGAGGAGCCAAGAGTTTGGGGATAGAACTTGTCACGCAAGGGGGTTCAATGTTGAAATTGGCGCGACAGGCAACACAACCAGATAAAAGCGGCGGGTTAAGCCGTAGTAGGAGAATGACATGGAACAACTGAGCATAGTGGTAAATTTTTTGCTCACACATAAGTTGCTGCTGACAGCTTTGATTTTACTAGGCGTTATTTCAGTGCGCCGCATCATTTTGGATCATATTCGTGGTGAGGCAGCACTGATCACCGAAAAGCAGCGCAAATGGATGTCACGTACCAAAAATGGGGTATTTACGGTCACTCTGCTAGCCATGTTCATGCTGTGGCAGTCTGAAATTAGTGAGTTTGCACTGTCGGTTACGGCAATTGCAGTCGCCATTGTCGTGGCTTCCAAAGAGATTATTTTATGTTTTACGGGGTCTATTCAACGGG
Organism: Vibrio sp.; assembly: GCA_051650365.1. GTDB lineage: Bacteria > Pseudomonadota > Gammaproteobacteria > Enterobacterales > Vibrionaceae > Vibrio. Next base: position 1,785 of record JBOFIW010000225.1, read on the forward strand.
CGAGTTCTCGCTCATTTCGGATTGGGGATTGGATTGAAGTGGGTACTGTGTGTGGCGAAGTGATTGAGCACAACTTGATGGCAACGGTGATACAAGAGATCGACCTACATCATGGGCAGTACAATTACACCGGGAAAACCGCGACTTTGCCTAACAGCATGTTTTTCTCTTTTCCGGTCAAGAATTTGAATTTTATGAAGCGTTATGTCTTCCATAACTTCAATATTGTGGTGCCGGATTTTGTGAATCTTTTCCCTCTAGTACCAGTGCTGCATGAAAAAATTGATGAGCATTTTGCACATTTTATGGATGTTGCTCGCCGGTACAATACGGTGATTGAGCGGCACGCCGGTGTCGATTTGCCAAGTGCAGAGCCGCATATTGAAATCAGTAGTTCATCGACTGGTGAGCAGGTGGTGCACTTTATGATTTTTTGTCCTACAGAACGTGCCAATCAGCTAGAGCAGTTAATCCGACGTGATTTTATGCAGGAGTATGAACGCGTATTCCCTCGTTCTCATCCTGCACAAATGACTGTAGCTCCCTCGCACAGTTAATGTGAGCGTTCAATCGCATGGCTGCGTGAAACGCTGAGTCCCAGTCGTTTCGCCAGTCGAGTGAGGTTGGCACGATCTGTGTGTAAACGGCGTGCTGCTTCGGCCCAATTAAAGTTAGCTTGGGTTAGTGTTTCGCTGATCAAATGGCGTTGGAATTCGTCAGTCGCTTCTCGTAATCCCAAATCTTGAAGTGCTTCACTCAGCGCAAAATCCTCTTGTGGTGTTTGTTGCGCCAAGGGTGTTCTTGGCCCTTGTAATTCACCCACGTCTTCAGCTTTGAGTGTCGTTACGGGGCGCCCGCGTTGGCGTGCTTTTGCCTTGAGTGCCGCTCGGTTGATCACATGTTCCAGTTCGCGAACATTGCCCGGCCACGGGTATTGGATAAGTTGACTTAACGCCTCGGCGTGCAGTTTAAGTTGAGTAATGCCCAGCTTACGTCTCGCTTGTTCAACGAAATATCCCGCAAGCAGAGAAAGGTCGCCTTTACGCTCACGCAGTGGCGGCACATAAATTGGGTAGACACTCAACCTGTGGTAAAGGTCAGCACGAAAACGGCCTGCTTCAACCTCTTTTTTCAAGTCTCGGTTGGTGGCCGCCAGAATACGCACGTCAACGGTTTGTACACGATCTTGCCCAACGGGTTGAATTTCATGGTTTTGCAGTGCCCGCAAAATTTTGCTTTGGGCACTCAGTGGTAACTCACCGATTTCATCAAGAAATAGCGTGCCACCATCGGCCAGAGCGAATTTGCCCATTCGCGCGCGGTCAGCCCCCGTAAACGCCCCTTTAACATGGCCAAATAGTTCGCTTTCCAGTAGGTTTTCGGGAATGGCAGCGCAGTTAACATACACCAGTGGTTGGCGTTTGCGGTTGGAGCGGTGATGAATCGTCCGTGCAACCAATTCTTTACCCACACCCGTTTCACCGTGGATCAAAATATTGAATTGAGAGGGAGCAACGACATCAATATCCGCTTTCATGGCGAGCATTGAGCCACTATTACCGATGATCTCTATGCTGTCTCGG
>JBOFIW010000226.1:0-2046 GCA_051650365.1 Vibrio sp.
TCACCATCACTATTGGCCTAGACGATGCACCACTTAAAGCCACATTGCAGCGAGTCAGTAAAGAGTTGTGGATGATTTTAGGACTGCTGTTTAGTGGACTACTGATTTTGACCGGAGTACAGGTTACGTGGTCACTTCTGCCACTCTCTAAAATGCAGCGTGAACTGGCCGCATTACGTAACGGTCAGCAAAATTCGGTCAATGGCGATTACCCAAAAGAAATTTCACCACTGGTGAATGACCTCAACGCTTTACTGTTCCACTACCAAGAATTACTTGAACGAGCGCGTCATCATGCGGGTAATCTGTCGCATGCACTGAAGACGCCGCTCTCCGTGCTTAAGAACGAAGTCTCACAACTGGAAGACTCACAGCTCAAAGACCAGCTACAACCTTCCGTGGAACAGATCCAACAGCAAATTGACTATCATCTTGGCCGAGCTCGAATGGCGGGTTCCGCTAATATACTTGCCGTCAAAACCTCGCCAAGCTTAAGAGTGGATGCAATTTCGCAAGCGTTTGACAAAGTCTATGCCGAGCGAGAGATCACACTGGTTAATGAGTTAGATTCAGACTTGGAAGTGGCCGTAGAGCCAACTGATTTCGATGAAATGATCGGTAACCTGCTCGAAAACAGCTATAAATGGGCCAATAGCCTTATTCGCGTTCATAGTAACCCTATAGATAAACATTGGGTACAGATCTGTATCGAAGATGATGGGCAAGGGATTCCGGCTGACAATATTAAGAAAGCCTTAAAACGTGGCGTTCGCTTAGATGAAACCACCCCCGGCACTGGGCTTGGCCTTAATATTGTAAGTGAAATGGCACACAGCTATCGTGGCGCTCTGGCGTTGGGTGAGAGTCGTTTGGGTGGTTTAAAAGCAACGCTCACGTTAAAAAAACCGTCACACGATGCAAAAGCAGTCAAATCACGCTAAAAACTGTATAAATGCCGATTTTCAGTTGCTCGGCCAGTCAATGAATGCTAGTATCCGCGCTCGTTTCTGACCCTATTTATAGGCTTAGAAACTCTACGACAAGAACAAGGTCGCATTGTTCTGTCACTCTGTTTTTTACTAATTTGAGAGTAAATACTATGAAATTCGAAGCAGTATTACGTACTGATCTAGGTAAAGGTGCGAGCCGCCGCCTACGTAACACTGGTTACTTCCCAGCGATCGTTTACGGTGGTGAAGCAGCTCCAGTTTCTATCTCACTGAACCACGATGACGTGATGAACCAAATGGACAAGCCTGAGTTTTACGAAGCTATCGTTCTGGTTATCGACGGCCAAGAAGTGAAAGTGAAGCCACAAGACGTTCAACGCCACGCGTACAAGCCAAAAGTTGAGCACATGGACTTCATCCGTATCTAATTCCCTACCAAGGAATTATTCGGATTAAATCCAGCCTTTTGCATAAATAAGATCATCGGCATTACCAACCGAGAAATCTAAAAATTCGAAACCCCGATAGCTACCAACTGTCGGGGTTTCACCGTTTTAGACACTTCAAATACACCTCACTGTGCTGCTTTTTGCAATCACACCAACAAGATACATAGCTTCAATCCAGATCCTCAGTAAAACGTGCGGCTCGCGCTTGAATCAAGCTGCAATGAGTAACCGCCATCAGTTCTGCTAACGTTATCGACGGATTCTGCGCAATTAAGCGCTGCAATTTGCTGTCTAATGGTTCCAATTTATCGCTGTGCAGCCTTAATCCGGCGTCTAACTTTTTGATCAAATACTCAAGTTCACAGTCATCCTCCGCTCTAAGTTGAAGAAGAAAGTCCTGAATAGCCATCGCCTCTCCCATCAATTGCCAATTGCGTGAACGGCGAATACGTTTGAGCTCACAATCCAAAAGGAGAGCTTGCTGCTTCAAGCGCTTTACTGCCTCCCCACCGACACGGTAAATCAAAGAAGGCAACATAATCGCCACTGGTTGCTCAGTTATTTCCACGTCCCATTTCCTACTATCAAACCCAATTGCTCTGATATGCCAAGAGTGCGTGAGTTTGATCATTTATTTATCTTTTACT
>JBOFIW010000227.1:0-1472 GCA_051650365.1 Vibrio sp.
AAAAATTTGCGGTACCACGACAGCCTCGTTTAGTGCCGAGTGCCACCTCTCGAATCAAACTGTTGGGGGAATGTAACTGTGCAGAGGCCATTCGCGGTATTGAGCAATTTAGCCACGTGTGGCTGCTATTTTTGTTCGACCAAAACCTCGCCGCAGGTTGGAAACCCACCGTACGTCCACCTCGTCTTGGCGGTAATGAGCGAATTGGTGTTTTCGCTTCACGGGCCACCTTTCGCCCCAATGGGATTGGCATGTCAGCGGTTGAACTACGAGGTGTCAGCAAAGAAGGCGACCAATATTATCTTGAGCTCGGTGGCGTTGATTTAGTCAATGGCACACCGATAATTGATATCAAACCTTACATCCCCTACTCCGATTCAATTGCGGATGCACAAGGCGGTTATGCGGAGCAAGAACCCGAGCGCATTAGCGTGACATTTGACGATGCCGCGCTGCAAATACTCAAAACACATCCTGAAGGTGAAATTCGTAGTGCGGTGATCAGCGAAGTGTTAGCGCAAGATCCGCGTCCGGCTTACAAAAAAAACCGCACTGACGACAAGCTGTATGCGGTGAATTTGTACGATTGGAACGTGAAATTTAGCGTTAGCGATAATGCAATCGTTGTCAGCACAATAGAACGCTTTTGACAAAACCATTTGGCTGATATTATTAGCGCCCAAATTCGCTTTATAACGTTACTCCTATTAAATAAAGCGATCCCTTAAACTTTGATAAAACGGATACCATAAAATGCGTACCAGTAAATATCTTCTTTCTACTTTGAAGGAGACTCCAAACGACGCAGAAGTCGTGAGCCATAAGCTCATGTTACGTGCAGGTATGATCCGTAAGCTGGCTTCAGGTCTTTATACTTGGCTGCCTACTGGTCTGCGTGTACTGCGTAAAGTCGAAACCATCGTTCGCCAAGAGATCGACAATGCTGGTGCAATCGAAACCTTGATGCCGGTGGTGCAGCCGTTTGAATTGTGGGAAGAGACTGGTCGCTCTGAAAAAATGGGACCTGAGCTACTGCGCTTTACTGACCGTCATGAGCGTCCGTTTGTATTAAGCCCAACCGCAGAAGAAGTGATCACGGCGCTCGTGCGTAACGAAGTGAACTCTTACAAGCAACTGCCACTGAACCTGTACCAAATCCAAACCAAGTTCCGTGATGAACGTCGTCCACGTTTTGGGGTGATGCGTGCGCGTGAATTCTCAATGATGGACGCTTACAGCTTTGACATCGACAAAGACGGCCTGCAAAAGTCTTATGATGCGATGCACGCAGCTTACTGCAAAGCTTTCGATCGTATGGGTCTGGATTACCGTCCAGTGCTGGCAGACAGCGGTGCGATTGGTGGTAACGGTTCACAAGAGTTCCACGTTCTGGCAGAAAGCGGCGAAGATTTGATCGTATTCTCAACTGAATCAGACTACGCAGCGAACATCGAAAAAGCAGAAGCACTGGC
>JBOFIW010000228.1:0-3311 GCA_051650365.1 Vibrio sp.
GGAAATATGTGGTATTGGTAACAACCATTATTATTCTTACCTTAAGTGCTATTCCAACGTGGTATGGAGAACAACCTTCGATTCAATTGCAAAGCAAGGATGTCAAAAGTGTTCTACTGAATGTGCCGGAACTTGCCCAGCTACTAAGTAAACAAAATATTCAGGCTGATGAAATTACTCAGCATGGTGATAAAACAACCTTAGTTTTTGCCAATGAAAATGATCAGTCTCAAGCCAGAAATGTTTTGGATACCCTAGTTAAAGAAGGGGACACCATCACCTATTCTTACGTGTCGGTTGCGCCAAAATGGCTTGATAATCTTGGTTTTTCGCCCATCAAGCTAGGCCTAGATTTACGTGGCGGTGTGCAGTTTTTGTTAAATGTTGATGTTGATAAAGCATTTCAAGAACAGCGCGATAGCATGATTGATGCAGTGAAAGATTCGCTGCGTGCAGAGCGTTTACGAGGCGTTGCTGTACAAGCGGTTGGTAACGATGCCTTCGAAGTCAAAACAGATCAAACGAAAGCTCTAAACCATGTACACCAATATTTGCAAGAAAACTATCGAGGCTGGGACATTCGTCAGGGTTCAGATAATTTGCAAGTGCAGCCCTCGCAACAGAATAAGTCAGAGTTTCAAACGGCAACGATTCAGCAGAACTTGAAAATTATGCGTGATCGTATTGAGGAGTTAGGTATTACTGAGGCTCTAGTACAACGTCAAGGCGAGCATGCGATCCGTATCGAGTTACCCGGTGTGCAAGATCCCTCACAAGCAAAGAATGTGATTGGTGCGACCGCAAGTTTGGCTTTTTATGAAGCGAAATCGCCAACGGATGCCCGCAGTTACGATGACTTAATCCTTGAAGATGAGAATGGACGTCCGGTTGTTCTGGCTAAACGCCCTGTGCTCAGTGGTGAGCATATCGTCAATGCCCGCGCAGGTGTGGATAACATGGGCATGTCTGAAGTCAATATTTCTCTTGATCATGCTGGTGGCAAAATCATGAGCGACTTCTCGGGCAAACACATTGGTAAACCGATGGCAACCGTGTACCGTGAGTACAAAACCAACGCACGCGGGGAAACGGTACGCAGTGAGAAAGTGATCAGTGTTGCGACCATTCAATCTCAATTAGGTAGTCAATTCCGTATTACTGGTGCAGGCTCAATGGAAGAAGCACAGCAATTAGCACTGTTATTGCGTGCAGGGTCATTGACAGCGCCCGTCACCATTGTTGAGGAGCGAACCATCGGGGCATCACTTGGTGAAGAGAATATCGCTAACGGTTTTGCGGCTTTGGCTCTTGGTATGGCAATGACGTTAACTTTTATGGCGCTTTGGTATCGTCGTCTCGGTTGGGTGGCTAACGTTGCCTTATTGATTAATATGGCTTGTCTGCTCGGTTTGATTGCGCTGTTGCCTGGAGCGGTGTTGACTCTACCTGGAATTGCGGGGCTCGTATTAACTGTCGGTATGGCTGTGGATACCAACGTACTGATCTTTGAACGTATACGAGACAAACTTAGTGAAGGGCGTAATTTTGCACAAGCGATAGACACAGGTTTTGATAGCGCATTTAGCACTATATTGGATGCTAACGTGACGACTATGATCACTGCGATAATTTTATATTCAATCGGTAATGGGCCGATTCAAGGCTTTGCTTTGACATTAGGCTTAGGTTTGCTCACCAGTATGTTTAGTGGCGTTCTCGCGTCACGAGCATTAATTAACTTAATTTGGGGACGTGATACACGTCGTGATGTGAGGGTATAAGCCATGGTTGAATATTTAAAATCACGAATTCGTCCAATTCGTTACATTACCGGTGTTATTTCGATTCTATTAATGGTGATTTCACTGGCAGCGTTTGCGGTGAAAGGCCTAAATATGGGGCTAGACTTTACCGGTGGTATGGTTACTGAAGCTATTATTGATAGCTCAATTAGTAAAAATCAGTTGTTAGAACAGCTACAACCTAAGCTAGGAGAGGCAGTGACAGTCACCCCCTCGGGAGAATCAGGACGTTGGGTAATACGTTATCCTCTCGCAGCAGAAAATGCTGCTCCCGTTGATATTGATGGCTTACTCCACCAAGTCTCTGAGCATGTTCAGATTGTCAGTAATAGCATGGTTGGATCCCAAGTTGGGCAAGATCTTTTCGATCAAGGAGGCTTAGCATTATTAATATGTTTGCTCTCAATTTTGGGTTATTTGAGTTTCCGATTTGAATGGCGCTTAGCGAGTGGGGCATTGTTAGCACTGCTACATGATGTAGTACTTGTGTTGGGATTCTTTGCCATTACACAAATGGAATTTAATTTGACCGTGTTTGCGGCGGTACTAGCAGTACTCGGTTATTCATTGAATGACTCGATCATTATTGCTGACCGTATTCGCGAGCTATTATTGGCTAAGCAGCAAACACCAATAGCAGAAATCAATGATCAAGCAATCATTGCAACGTTTTCGCGCACTATGGTGACATCAGGAACGACCTTAATGACCATTTCAGCGTTATGGATCATGGGGGGGGCTCCACTGCAAGGGTTTGCAATTGCAATGTTTATCGGTGTTATTTCAGGAACCTGGTCATCAATTTCAATTGGTACTGTATTACCTGAATGGCTGGGTCTGGAACCAAAGCATTATCTGCCAGTTGAGTTAGATACAGCACCATAAATTAACAATAATTAAGATAAATAAAGCCAGTTAATACTGGCTTTATTTATATCTTCAACATAAAAATAAAAGCAATTGTTATTCTATAAAGCTGTTTATTTTCTTGGTTATTCATTTAAACGAGATATTTTATATCTCTTATCGTGAAAGAGCTCCCTCGCTTTTAGATTGTCATTGATAGACTGATAACCACAGAGTTTTATTCTGTCTACGATTGATGTTCTATAGAAGTGTTATGGCTAATATTTTTCATGTAACTTGTTGTTGATTAATTTGTTTTCTTAACTGATTGATAATAATGGCATTTTCCTGGTTGCTGTAGGTGTGTCTTAATAAAAAATCGTTATATTTCATGGGTGTTTATTTATTTAACAATTTATTATCATTTCATAAAGGTAGAGATGTAGATCAATATTTTTAAAAATACATAATTTTAAAATTGAAATGTCATAAACCTAGATTAGTTTTAAAAGGTAAATAAAAGCTGAAGCAATCTGTTTATTGATTATTTTAAAAATAACATTCGTTATGGTTTTTTCTGATAAATATGATTGTATCGACTTAAATAAATATATCTTAGCGGATTAAAGCAACTGGCTCTGAATTACAGTTGCTTTCCGTGAA
>JBOFIW010000229.1:0-2525 GCA_051650365.1 Vibrio sp.
TTTGGTTTTTGGTTCTAGGAGACGTTCATTGTTGGCAGAATCAAGTTTTAAATGGGCATTACGCGATTACGACCGAGGTTTTTGGCCTCGTATAGTAATCCATCTGCACGCCCGATCAGCGATTCCAAAGAGTCACCAACCGTTTTTTCAACTACGCCAAAAGAAGCGGTAATGCTGCCAACCGACTGCCCGCTGCGTCTGTCTTTAACGGTGAGTTTCTCAATCGAACGTCGAACGGATTCCGCAAATTGTCTTGCGATACGTAGGGATTTGTTGGGGACGATTAGGGCGAACTCTTCCCCACCATAACGATAACCTGTCACTCCGTCACGGCATAGGCTTTGAAGGCGTTTGGCAATGGCACGGATAATCTGATCACCAAATAGATGACCGTAGGTGTCATTGAGTACTTTAAAGTGATCAATGTCTAGCATAATCAAGCTAACGGAGTGTTCTGCATGGATCAGTGTAAACATATCGTCATCAAATGCTCGGCGGTTGTAAAGCCCAGAAAGGCTATCAAACAACGCATCTTTTTGAACTTTGGCAAGTTGTTCTTTGAGACGAGAAATTTCTAGCGTTGCTGCATTCAATTGATTGTTGAGGAAGTTGGTAGAGCTGCGAATGTCTTTTGAATCATTAACCAAACGGCGGATCACTGTCATTACTTCTTCAATGGACAGATTATCTTGTTCTACGCGCTCTAAGTCTTTGAAACTTTTGTCAATTACTTTAGCGAAGGAACTCGTGTCATTGAGCGTATCACTCATTGAACTGCTAATTTCACCCAACAGAACTTCAACATTAGCGCGTAATTGGTTGATATTGGTCTCTGCTTTGGTCGCAATGTATTGCTGATATAAATGTTCGCCAGAAGCTGGAGGGCAAAGACCAAAATTTTCTAGTACGGTATCCATTTCTGCATTGAGTTGGGGAATGGCATTATCAACGTAAGTGTACCAGAGGGCATAGTTTACTGGTGTGGCAGCCACATGATGTTTCATCATCAATGGAACGGCTTTTTTTAAGTTAGCCGTGGATTTCTTGAAATCTTCAGTTGTCATCACTTCATTCAAATACACGAGATATTTTCATAACCTTAAGATTAGCGGATTTGAAATAGAAACGCTGTAAAATTGTTTGTTTCTATTGTTATTGAAGATCGCTGTGCTTCTATAAATACCATGTTTGCTATATTGTGTCGGAAATTACTTTTCTATCATAGAGTTAAGCTAGTTAGGTGTTGAGAGGGATAATTAATATGGACTCAGTTGAAAAAATCGTCAGAGAGTGGGGCAACCAAAAACCAGAGTTAAACACCTTACCTATGTCGATAATTGATCGTGTACAGCGTATTAATAAACGCATAGAACTGGCCATGATAGAGTTTTATCAGCTGATAGAACTAACGCAAGGTGAGTTTGAAGTATTGATGGCCTTAGTCCGGGTCGGAACTCCTTATCGTTTAACTCCAACCGATTTGCAGATTATTACGCTACTTAGTTCAGGGGCAATGACTCATCGTTTGAGTAAGCTAGAAAAGAAAGGGTTACTGACTCGGAATATGAGCAAGCATGATCGACGTAACGTTGAGGTAACATTGACTGAAAAAGGCCTAAGTTACACGGAATCACTATTACCAGAATATGTCGCTTTACAAGAGGGAGTTCTGCGGTATTTTTCTGAAGAAGAACAAGATTATCTTGCAAATCAATTACAAGAGTGGCTGGGACATTATGAGCGGTTATGGGTTATTCCTGAGCTTTTTAATGACAATCGGCAGTGTTAAAGCTGTCAATTGTCATTAAAAGCTGCTTTTAGTGTTGTAAACGCTGGCTCTCTAGCTTTTTCGCGCCACGTAGCATAGCTTCAACCAACTCGGTTGCATTGAATTTTTCTAGAGCTTCGTGTGCTCCTACTTGATGTGCGCGATCAACACAGATTTCACTCGATAACGAGGTGTGCAAAATACAGTAGGCATGGTTTAACTGCTGATCATTTTGTACTTCAAATGCCAATTCATAACCATCGAGTCCAGGCATCTCAATGTCGCTCACAAGAATGTCTATAGCATGTTGTTTATGAGCCATTTCCCGCATTAACTCAAGCGCATCATTACCATTTTTACAGATGTGATATGGAATATTAATGCTGTCTAGTGCATCGGATAATTGTTTACGAGCAATAGAGGAGTCATCCACTAACAAAATTTGTAATGGTTTTAAACGTTCACGCTCAATATCGGTCAGCATTGGTACTTTTGATGATTCATATTGCGGATAAATTTTCGAAAGTAGCAATTCCACATCGAGCAATTGCACGATTTTATCTTGATAACGGGTAATTCCGGTTACAAAAACATCATGGCCAGCGGTAGAGGGAGATGGTTCAATATGTTTCCAATCACATTCAATGATCTTTTCTATGGTTCTGACCATGAAAGCCACCACAGTACGCAGGCAATCGGTAACGATCAAATAGCAATTTTGATACTCGCTAGACTGAATAGGGCGAAAACCAATCGC
>JBOFIW010000230.1:0-5197 GCA_051650365.1 Vibrio sp.
CTGATGCCGATTGCAGGAGCATTCCAGCATTTAGGGCAAACACTCACTTCAGCACGTCGCCTAAATGAAATCATTCTAGCCAAACCCGAGGTCGAATTTACTCAGAAGCCTACAACGCATAATGGCCAATACGGTATTGAATTCAATGGGGTTAACTTTGCTTACCAAGCCAATAAACCGAACACCATTGATGAATTCACTTTATCGCTGCCTCAAGGTCATAAAGTCGCAATTGTGGGTCAAACTGGTTCTGGGAAATCAACTTTAATTCAGTTGCTGTGCCGTTATTGGGATATGCAAGCGGGGCAAATTACGATTGGCGGAACCGATATTCGAGAATGGCGAGAAAGCGATCTTCGCGCGGCGATCAGTGTGGTCAGTCAGCGTGTCGATATTCTTAACGGCACGTTGCGTGATAACTTGAAGTTAGCCAACGCCGAAGCAAGCGATGAACAATTAAGTGAAATTTTGCGCCAAGTGGGTTTAGAAAAGCTGTTGCAAGATTCCGCGCTTAACGCATGGTTGGGTGATGGTGGTCGTCAGTTATCAGGTGGCGAGAAGCGCCGTATCGGCATTGCACGAGCACTACTGCATGATGCCCCTATCCTATTGTTAGATGAACCGACTGAAGGTTTGGACAAGCAGACTGAACAGCAAATCATGCAACTACTACACAGCCACTTTGCCAATAAAACCGTGCTGTTCATTACGCACCGTTTAATCAATCTTGAACAGATGGATGCAATTGCACTGATTGAACATGGCAAGCTGCTCGAATTCGGCCATCACCATGCCCTACTCGCTCAGCAAGGTCGTTATCATCAATTAACCCAAACGCTGTAACCTGCTGACCCCATTGCTCACGAGCAGTGGGTTTAATCCCCTCCCCTCATAATCGGGTGATAAAAAATAGGTAAGAAAAAAGCCAGTCGATATGACTGGCTTTTTAATCATTGAAAAGCAGAACTGCACAAGCAATTAGCCACGAGGCTTACGCGCACTTTGCTGCTTATTCGCTACTTTATTACGAGTGCTTGACTCACCACCCGGCTTACGACGAGCTGAGCTACTACGGCCTGGAGCTGCCGATACACGCTCTTCATGGCGACGAACCGCACGACGAATTTTCTGGCTACGGGTACGTTCACGCTTACGCGTTGCTGCATCAGGGGCAGTGTTCAATACCGTTTCTTTCTCTGGACGCAGCTCTACCAACTCACGCAAGTAGTTCACTTGCTTCAGATCGAGTTCCATCCAACCGCCGCGAGGCAGTTTCTTATCAAGGAAGATATCACCGTAACGAACACGTTTCAGACGGCTAACCGTTGTACCTTGTGATTCCCACAAACGACGAACTTCACGGTTACGACCTTCATTAATCACAACGTAGAAAGTATGGTTGATGCCTTCACCACCGGCGTACATCACATCTTCAAAACGCGCCATACCATCTTCTAGCTGCACACCACGAACGAGGTTGCGAACTTTTTCTTCATTGACGTCACCAAATACGCGAACTAAATACTCACGTTCAACCTGACGGCTTGGGTGCATCAAACGGTTTGCCAATTCACCATCAGTGGTAAATAGCAGCAAACCTGAGGTGTTGGCGTCCAAACGGCCAACGGAAATCCAGCGCGAACCACGAATTTTCGGCAGACGGTCAAACACCGTACGACGACCTTCTGGATCATGACGGGTACACAACTCGCCTTCTGGTTTATAGTAAGCCAGAACTCGACAGATGACCTCTTCTTGCGCTTTTACAGACACAACGTGTCCGTCAACACGCACTAAAGCGTTATCATCTTCTAGGCGTTCACCCAATACAGCTACCTTGCCATTAACACTTACACGCCCAGCTCGGATCAGAGCTTCAAGCTCACGACGAGAACCATGACCAGCACGTGCTAAAACTTTTTGTAACTTTTCGCTCATTTATCTACCTATGTGTCGTCTTCTCAGACGTCGAATGACTGTTTGCGATCTCAAAATCGCGGCCGCGTAGTATCGCAAATTTTGTGGATAAAAGCATCCGTTTTGTCAGGTATTAACGGCCACGTCATTCAACTACTGAAAGGGGGTCGGATCACCAGTTCCGACACGAGCCACAACAATCTCATCATCACTGAAATCAATCACCGTGGTCGGCTGCTGACCTAAATAGCCACCATTAAGAATCACATCCACTGCGTGCTCTAAACTATCGCGGATGGCTTCAGGATCAGACTCCGTAAAATCGTTGCCCGGCAAAATCAGCGACGTCGACATTAGGGGTTCACCCAAAGCCTCTAAAAGATCCAACGCGATTTTGTTGTCTGGCACACGGATCCCTATGGTTTTACGCTTTTCATTCATCAGACGACGTGGAACCTCTTTGGTTCCTTTAAAGATAAAAGTGTAAGGTCCCGGAGTGTTGTTTTTCAGTAAGCGAAACGCGGTATTATCCACTCGGGCATACAGAGATATCTCAGACAAGTCGCGGCACAACAGAGTGAAGTTGTGTTTATCATCCAGACGACGGATCTGGCAAATACGCTCCATCCCGTGTTTATTTTCTAGCTGACAACCGACGGCGTAACCAGAATCGGTTGGGTAAACCACTACCCCACCGTTGCGAATAATCGCAACCGCTTGATTGATCAGGCGAGTTTGAGGGTTTTCAGGATGGACATAAAAAAACTGGCTCATGGTTATTCCTCTTCATCGAGTCTCTCGACTCTATTGCTTGGGGATAAGCCCCAATCTTTCCATACAGGTTCTACTCCGGCAGGTAACCAAAGATTTCGTCCCAACTCCATCCAAGGAGAAGGATAGTGAAAATCACTGCCTTGGGAGGCGAGTAGTTGGTATTCCATTGCGTAATCACCCAAGGTACGTTTTTCCTGTGGTGATTGCTGCGGCTGGGCGACTTCCATTGCATCGCCACCCGCTTCAACAAAGGCGGTCATTAAGCGCTTAAGCCATTTGGCCGTCAAGTCATATCGTCCGGGATGTGCCAATACGGCTTGCCCACCCGCGGCGTGAATCGCGGTCACTGCATCGCTCATTGAACACCAGTTAGGCGGCACATAACCTGGATTATCTCGGGTTAGGTATTTCTTAAATACTTGCTGCATATTGGCCGCATAACCATTATCCACCAACCATTTGGCGAAATGAGCACGCGTAATCGGTGCACCATCAGCAATGTGCTGAACCTCTTCTAACACACCCTCACGCGTGGCCTTTTGTAAACGATGTGCCATTAACTCAGCACGTTCCACTCGGCGCTGCTGTTGCTGCGTAATGAGTTGCCCCAAAACCTCGCTGTCTGGATCAATGTTTAAACCGACAATGTGAATGTCTTTATTTTGCCAAACCGTTGAAATCTCAATGCCGTTCACTAATTGTAGCGGATATTGTTGCTCTGCAATGTAAGCGCGAGCATCACTCAAAGCTGCCACTGTATCGTGGTCCGTGATCGCCAAAACATCAATATTGAAACTGACGGCTCGTTCAATTAATTCTTGATAGGTAAACCGTCCATCAGAAGCGGTCGTATGACTATGCAGGTCAATTCTCATATTTTTTATTTGCTTGATTTTTAGGCTTGACTTTTTATCGCCGCACTAGTTAACTAGTACGCAAATGCAAGGCTCTTTACTAAGGCTCACTATGTTACAAGAATTTAACCCAAATCATAAACCCAATTTCAGTCCAGCGAATGCTGAACTGACTTGGTGGCGCACTTGGACAAGTTCTTGGTGGGCTCACGTGTATTTCTAAGTTTAGATACTCACACACCTAGCCCGCCAATTTGAGCGGGCTTTTTATTCGTCTTTTTCCACAATATCACTGCTGTTTATTTACTTTCTCATCGCAGTGTTCAGTGCTCAATCGAATCATGGTTAAGGAGGTCTTATGAATAAGGCCATCAACATAAAGAAAACTGCGCCGCTTGAGGTGCTACACAGTGAATTGCCTTATACGCAAGATCCTACGGCTTTATTTCATGCTCTTTGCGCTGGGCGCAGCGACTGTCTACTGCTGGAATCGGCAGAAATCGACTCCAAGCAAAATCTGAAAAGCCTTTTATTGGTGGATGCGGCCGTGCGCATTGTGTGTGAAGGCCATCAGGTGACCTATCATGCGCTCAGTGCAAACGGCCAAGCGCTGCTCAACATCATTCATGGCAACATCACAGATCGGATTCCTTGCAAAGTAGAGAAAGCGAAACTTACCCTCACCTTCTCTACACCCTGTGATACTTTGGATGAAGACTCACGCTTGCGCGAAGCCTCCTCTTTCGATGCTTTGCGCTTAGTGCAGCACAGCTTTGATCTCACTGATCACGGTAAATTCGCGCTGTTTTTAGGTGGCTTGTTTGCCTACGATCTAGTGGCTAACTTTGAACCGCTCGGTGAAGCACCTGCCGACAATCAATGCCCTGATTACGTGTTTTATGTCGCGGAAACCCTGATGGTGATTGATCATCAGCGTGAAACATGCCAATTGCAGGCGACTCAATTCCAACCGGGCGATGCGCTGCACAGCCAATTAAAAAGTCGGATGCGTGAAATCCGCTCTCAGCTCAACCAAAAACTGCCTTTACCAAGTGCGCAATCTTTAGCTGAAGTGGAAGTGACCACCAATATTAGCGATACAGCGTTTTGCGACATCGTACGTGATCTCAAACAATACGTGGTCAAGGGCGATGTATTCCAAGTTGTGCCTTCGCGCCGTTTTCGCTTACCTTGCCCCTCACCGCTCGCGGCTTATCAACGCCTGAAACAGAGTAACCCAAGCCCTTACATGTTCTACATGCAAGATGAGCGCTTTACCCTGTTTGGTGCATCCCCCGAAAGCGCCCTCAAGTATGAAATACACACCAACCAAGTAGAAATCTACCCGATTGCAGGCACTCGCCGCCGCGGTAAACGCGCCGATGGCAGTATTGATTTTGATCTCGATGGCCGCATTGAGCTTGAACTGCGCACGGATAAAAAAGAAAACGCCGAGCACATGATGCTGGTGGACTTGGCACGCAACGATGTCGCGCGCATTAGCCAAGCAGGCACTCGCCATGTCGCTGACTTGCTGCAAGTAGATCGCTACAGCCATGTGATGCATCTGGTATCACGCGTGGTTGGTCAGTTACGTGAAGATCTGGATGCGCTGCACGCTTATCAAGCCTGCATGAATATGGGCACGCTAA
>JBOFIW010000231.1:0-20801 GCA_051650365.1 Vibrio sp.
AGGAAGCCGACTCACCGAAGCACGTAAAACTTACCTCCAAGCGGCGAAAACAGGCTACATCCCGGCTGTGCGAAAATACATTCAATTGCTTGAAAATAAAGGGAAATATAAAGAAGCCTACTATTGGCGTCAGCAAGCGGTACAGCATGGAGATCTTACCGCTTTAGCTGCAATGGGGAGCATCTTAAGTGGACAGAGTGATGTGTACCATTTTGTAGAGTCAGATCTTAAGCGAGCTAAGGCTTATTTTGGCCTTTATTTGGAAGTTTCTGGTAGCGATCGGCTGAATAATATTTACCTAAATTGTGAGAAGCAACTGCTTGATATTTCAATGAGGTTAAATGAACATGAAAAAGAAGTAGCTTCACAAATTGAGATGCAACTCGAACAATATCAACCTTTTTTCAATTATGACGCTTATTGGGATAATTAATTTCACTGTAAATATTATAAAACCATGCTTTTATAAAATATTTATGTGTAATAGATCACGCTTTAGTTTTTTTATATTATCTTTTTTGTCATCGTGAATAGAATGCCATTTTATATTTATCGGGAATGGAATGGCTGCGAACGATATTGAGTTCATGTTGCTAATCGAATGTAAATACAATAAAAATGCAACCAAAGATTGTCATACTGTTTTAATTATTATCCAGTTCTAAACAAATACAAGAAAATACCTAGTGAACATATGGCTTAGTGTGGGTATCGGAACCCATGATTTCACTACGGTAGTTAACCTATTTTCGTTTCCTGAAATGATGAGAAAACGAAGAGAATATAGAAGATCAAGAATCTTGGTTGTTTGATGATTACTTCAAACAGCTGTTTCAATGACACGTTGGCATAGGTATTGGAGACGTAATATGTCTAAAGAAGGAAGTGTGGCTCCCAAAGAGCGGATTAATATCAAGTATATTCCGGCGACGGGAGATGCACAGGCTGAGGTTGAGCTACCGCTCAAAACTCTCGTTGTCGGTGATTTTAAAGGGCATGCAGAGCAAACCCCATTGGAAGAACGTGCAACAGTTTCGGTAGATAAAAACAACTTTGAAGCAGTGATGCGTGAAAGCGAGCTAAAAATTACCACAACGGTAAAAAGTCGGCTGAGTGATGATGAAAATGCTGAGATACCGGTTGAGCTGAACTTCAAATCTTTGACCGATTTCGCACCTGATGCCGTAGCATCACAAGTTCCTGAACTAAAAAAATTGATTGAGCTGCGTGAAGCGTTAGTTGCTCTAAAAGGGCCACTAGGCAATATCCCAGCATTCCGTGAACGTTTGCAGTCTTTGCTCAACTCGGAAGAGTCGCGCGAGAAACTGCTGGCAGAACTGAACCTGCTCAGTGGCCAAGAAGAATCACAAGCGTAAATCACCATTCAATTTATTCATTAGGAAATTAATGATGTCTACTACTGAAAAGGTATTGGAAAGACCACAGCTTGCTCAAGGCGGGCTGCTTGACGAAATTATGGCGCAAACTCGTATCGCACCAAGCGAAGAGGGTTACGACATTGCTAAGAAAGGTGTTGCTGCGCTTATTGAAAATCTGATTGGCTCTCAACATTCTGCAGAGCCTGTTAATAAGTCTTTAGTTGACCAAATGTTGGTTGAATTAGACAAAAAAATCAGTGCCCAAATGGATGAAATTCTCCACAATGCAGAGTTTCAAGCGATGGAGTCCTCATGGCGTGGGTTGAAACTCTTCATCGATCGCACAGACTTTCGTGAAAATAACAAAGTCGAAATCCTTCACGTAACCAAAGATGAACTGCTGGAAGATTTCGAGTTTGCACCAGAAACCTCACAATCCGGTCTTTACAAACACGTTTACTCATCCGGTTACGGTCAATTCGGTGGTGAGCCAGTTGGTGCGATTATTGGTAACTACGCATTTACTCCGTCAACGCCAGATATGAAATTATTGCAGTACATGGGTGCTCTGGGTGCCATGGCGCATGCTCCATTCATTTCAAGTGTTGGGCCTGAATTCTTTGGCATTGATTCTTTTGAAGAACTACCCAATGTTAAAGATCTGAAATCCACTTTTGAAAGCCCTAAATACACGAAATGGCGTTCACTGCGTGAGTCAGAAGATGCTCGTTACATCGGTCTAACCGCCCCTCGCTTCTTGCTTCGTGTTCCTTACGATCCTATCGAAAATCCAGTTAAATCATTTAACTATGCGGAAAATGTTAGCGCATCACATGAGCACTACCTGTGGGGCAATACGGCATTTGCTTTCGCCACTCGTCTTACAGACAGCTTTGCAAAATACCGCTGGTGTCCAAACATCATTGGCCCACAAAGCGGTGGTGCGGTAGAAGATCTCCCTGTTCATGTCTTTGAATCAATGGGTGCATTGCAAAGCAAGATCCCAACAGAAGTGTTGATCACTGATCGCAAAGAGTTTGAATTGGCGGAAGAGGGCTTTATCGCCCTAACTATGCGTAAAGGCAGTGATAATGCGGCGTTCTTCTCGGCAAATTCCATTCAAATGCCGAAAATTTTCCCCAATACCAAAGAAGGCAAAGAAGCGGAAACCAACTACAAGTTAGGTACCCAATTGCCGTACATGATGATCATCAACCGCTTAGCGCATTATGTAAAAGTATTGCAACGCGAACAGATTGGTGCTTGGAAAGAGCGTCAGGATCTTGAGCGTGAATTGAACTCATGGATTAAGCAATACGTTGCTGATCAGGAGAACCCACCTGCAGACGTACGTAGCCGTCGCCCATTGCGTGCTGCACGCATTGAAGTGATGGATGTTGAAGGCAACCCAGGTTGGTATCAGGTGTCACTCTCTGTTCGTCCCCACTTTAAGTACATGGGCGCGAACTTTGAGTTGTCCTTAGTTGGACGTCTTGATCAAGCCTGATTATGACGTACATCGCACCTGAAGAGAGTGCATTTGGTGTTGGTTTTTTCGAACGTTTGGAAGCCAACGCCAAACCTATGTCGCTGACCCACGGGCCAGATGCATGGGATGTACTCGAATCAATCAAACGGAATGTCTCCAACATTCTGAATACTCGAATCGGCGGTGCACAAAGTGCCCCCCATCTCGGGTTAGTGGATTTTAACGATGCAACTTTAGAAACCTTAGATCTCTCCGTGCGGATTAAAATGGCAATTCAGCACTGCCTTGAGTGTTATGAGCCACGTTTAACTCGTGTCCTCGTGTGTGCAGAGCAAGATAGCTTTACTCCACTCACCCTAAGGTTTCATATTACCGCGAATATCAATAGCGAAGCGTTGCACGATAAGGTTCAGTTCAGTCTTCTGTTGGAGCAAAACAGAAAATATCGAGTGTTTTAACCTCTATGACACAAGACAAGTATTTCAGGGAAGAACTCGCTTTTTTAAAAGAGCAGGGGAAAGAATTTACCGAAATTCATCCTCAGTTATCACGTTTTCTTCATGGCCGTACAACAGATCCTGACGTGGAGCGTCTTTTGGAAGGTTTTGCCTTTTTGACTGCACGTTTGCGCGAGAAGGTAGAAGATGAGTTCCCTGAACTTACGCACTCGATCATTAACATGCTGTGGCCAAACTATCTGCGCCCAATTCCAAGTATGAGTGTGGTGGCCTTTGAGCCAGATAAAAGCGTCAGTGAAAAACAGCTGATCCCGCGTAATACCCAGTTGGATAGTAAGCCAGTGTTTGGCTCGGCATGCCATTTTAATACTTGCCGCGATGTGATTTTGTACCCAATGCAGTGCCAAGGAGTACAAGCAGAACACACGCGTGAAGCAACGACCATCAAAATTTCTCTATCCATGTTGGGTGATATGACGGTCGGAGATGCCAAGCTCGATACATTGCGTTTTTACCTTGGGGGCGACAAATACAGCTCGCAAACCTTGTATCTTTGGTTGCATCACTACTTGCAGAAGATGACGGTTGAAGTTCAAGGTGTGGAATTCGCGTTGCCTACGGACGCTTTTTCTACTGTGGGATTTGAGAGTAACCAAGCCTTGTTGCCATACCCTAAAAACGTTTATGACGGCTATCGTATCTTGCAAGAGTACCTGTCGTTTCCTGAAGCGTTCCATTTTTTTGATGTGAAAGGATTGGCGAAAGCACTGCCTCCATCGGTTAGTGGTGACTTTACGTTGCATATCCATTTCTCGAAAACGTTGCCTGCGGATACACGAGTACGCGAGGATAATTTTCAACTTTACTGTACGCCAGTGATCAACTTGTTTGAGCATGACGCGGATCCGATCGACCTCACTGGGCGTCGTTCAGAATATCGTATTGTTCCGTCTAGTCGCTATCCAGCGCATTACGAGATTTTCAGTATCGATCAAGTGGTCGGCTGGCAAGATAATCAATCGGAAGGGAAGCGTATTCGCGGTGAAAAGCGCGTTTATTCCTCTTTCGAAAGTTTTCAACATGAAGTGGAGCGAGTTCGACATCGCCAAGCGCTTTACTACCGCACACGTGTGAAAGAGAGCATCCGGGGGGATGGTTTTGATTCATTTATCTCTTTTGTGCGCGGTGATGAAACGCTTTCAATGGGGGTTGACGAAGCCGTATCCATCAAGCTCACCTGCACCAATCGTTTGCTGCCATTGGAATTAGGGGTGGGGGACATTTGTGTACCGACCGACAACTCTCCACCGTTTGCCACATTTAAAAATATTACGGTGCCTTCACAGTCGTTACGCCCAGTGTTGGATGGCAGCTTACTGTGGACACTGATCTCTAACTTATCGCTCAACTATTTATCGCTTTTATCGAAAGAGGCATTGAGTTGTGTTTTACGCGCTTACGATTTTCGTGCCTTGGTGGATAGGCAGGCAGAGCGCGTTGCACGCATGCGCCTCGATGGCATAGTCAAAATTGAATCCAAGCCAGTAGATAAAATTCTGCGTGGGCTACCCGTGCGTGGCTTGCAATCCACCTTGTATATCGATCAAGCCGGATTTGGCTCAGAAGGCGATTTGTTTTTGTTTGGTACGGTACTGAGCCATTTCTTTGCCCTTTACGCCAGCATCAACTCATTCCACGAACTGGTCGTGGTCAACATCACCAATCAAGAGAAGTACTCATGGGGAACACAGAACGGAATGCAGCCGTTGATCTGAAAATAGATCCAGTGCAAGCCTCCCCGCTGAGCTTGCCGGCAAATGTACGGGAATACAACTTCTACCAACTGGTTGAGCTGCTGCAAAAGCTGGCCGATCTGAACCCAGAATCGGAAGAATGGGAACGCGAGTGCCGTTTGGTTTTCAGCGCTAACCCCAGCTTAGGTTTCTCACCCAGTGATGTGATGGCGTTAGAAGCTCGTGATGATGAACGTTGGGTGATGCTGACTAACTTTTTTGGTCTATCAGGCGCTCAGTCACCTCTACCTGGATTCATTATTGAGCAGCTAGTCACGGAAGAACCCGGTGGCTATAAGCAACCATTTCTGGATTTTTTCAATAACCGATTGATTAATTTGGTGTATCGCGTTTGGCGTAAATACCGCTACTACGTGCGTTTTCAACCCGGTGCGCAGGATGTGTTTTCCGCTCAATTGTTTGCTCTGGTTGGGTTGGGTGATCCCGATTTACGGGGTGAAACACCGATCAACTGGTGCAAGATGTTGGCGTACGCAGGCACGTTGGCTGGGCGCAGTCGTTCACCACAAGTCGTTGCTGGGATCATTGCGCACTGTTTTGATTTGCCTGATGTTTCTATTCGGCAATGGGTTCGCCGTCGTGTTTCGATCGAGCGTAGCCAGCAGTTGTCATTAGGGCAGCAAAATGCACGGCTAGGTGTTGATACTGTGATTGGAGAGTCTGTGGTCGATTGCAGCGGGAAATTCATCATCTGCATCAAACAGTTATCCCGTAGTCGTTTCGCCGATTTTCTCCCCTCTGGCAAAGAGCATCAGCCATTGTGCAAATTGGTCGAATTTATTTTGCGTGAACAGATGGCCTATGACCTAGAACTGACCATGGATGAGCAGGAGGCTCCTGTGTTTTGTCTGGATTCCACACAGAATATCGCGCTCGGTTGGACCTCATTTCTTGGTCAAGATGCTGCCAATAAACACGTACTCATTCAAGTAAGGCAATAACCATGAATTCAGTGACTTTACCTTCGTTGACTTTGCTCGTCACCAATGCACAGCACTTGGAGTCGGGCTTGTCGGCGCAACATACTTGGACATCAGCAGGTGGCATCATTGGTGCATCCCCTGCTGCGCAGTGGCGCTTGGTGGATGCGCAAGGCTGCGTGAAACCAGTGCATTGTGAAGTCGTGATGGTGGACGGTGCTTACTGTTTGAAAGACAACTGTGGCGACACTTATGTCAATGGCGCGGATATGCCGTTAGGGTTAGGCCAGATGGCGCGATTAGGTCACAAAGATGAAATCAACATCGGCCCATATCGGTTACGCGTCTTGTTTGGTAATGCCATTGAGGTGGAAGAACAATACGGTTCACTTGACGCATTTTTTGCTTCTGCGCAGGAAGATTTGCTCGCCGATTTTGAGTTGGACGCTGAACCTGAAGCTGCGACCTTGCAGCCCAATGCTGATCCCTTGCTGGCTTTAGACAGCATAATGGGGACACAAGATAGTGCCAATTCATTGATTGAAGATCCAAAAACGCAGTCACAACCGTCACCGCAATCTAGTTTAGTGCCAGAAGACAATTTAGTGCTCCAAAGCGCTGATTTTACGCCACAAGCGGACAGCGAATATGAGATGACTTCATCGATCCGCCTAAAGAAAATTCTTGGTTTTGCTAAAGCCACCTTCTCAAAACAAACTAAACCAGAAGCGCCGAGTGTGGCTTCTTCTACCCCTATTTCTCACAATAACAGCAGCGAAAGCAACGTATCAGAGGGCTTCACTATGGATGAAAAAGTACTGGATTTACTCGAAGAGGAAGTCGCGAAAAGTATCCAGCCACAATTGGAAAAAAACGCCTATTCCAACTTAAATACCACCGCAACCAACCATGCCAATCACTTGGTTACAGGCCCAATTTTGGATGGCCTTGGGGTGGATCTGAGTGATGAACATGACATGGAACGCATGCATCTGTTGTCGCAAGAACTCGGTGAGTCACTGCAAGCGTGTGTTCGTGGCTTACTCGATTTGCATCAACAGGTCTGTGAAAGTCGTTTTGGTACTTTGAACCGTAACTTACAGCCGATTGAAGATAACCCACTGCGTTTAGGCCTCTCTTATGAAGAGACGATCCGCACGCTATACGATACCGATAAAAGTGTGGTGCACCTTTCTGCACCAGCGGCGATTGCCGAGAGTTTGAAAACGGTGCGTGACCATAGCGAAGCCATGCAGTTTGCGACCTCGGAAGCGCTGAGCCAAATCCTCAATGCCTTCTCTCCTCAAGTGATGCTGCGCCGTTTTCATCACTACAAACGCAGTTCAGATACAACCCAAACTTCAACCGATGCTTGGGCGTGGAATATGTATTGCAGCTACTACCAAGAGTTGACTTCTAACCGTCAACGCGGCTTTGAAAAGTTGTTCTGGGAGATCTTTGAGCAAGCCTACGATCGCAAAATTCGCGAGAAGCAATTGGAGCTATAGCCGTGAACAAAGTGCTGTGGATGCTGTTTTCGTTGATGGTATTGACCGCTTGCAGTTCGTCGGAACAGTACGAGCCCGCGAAAGAGCCAACTAAAGTGACCTTTAGCCTTGTGAGTGATGAAGGGGTGAACCCCAACATCTGGGGTGAAGCTTCACCGATTGAGATTCAAGTTTTTGAGCTAAAGGATGACTCAATGTTTATGTCGTCCGACTATGACCAGCTTAAAACCGATTATAAAAAAGCGCTGCGCAGTAACTTTGTCAAAAACTATGACTATGTACTGACCCCAGGCCAGTTCAAGTTTGTGAATGCTTTTGACGTGGATGAAGAAACCAACTACATCGGCGTGATGGCACATTTTGCCGAACCTGAACTCAGTGAATGGAAAAAAGCCGTCAAGGTGATTAATAAAGGTCGAGAGTATCACTTGTTGATGCAGTTTAAAGACTACGATGTGAAATTGGATAGGGTGGAATAACAAACGATGTTTGCGCGTAACCGAGTGATCTGGAATGAAGGACTATTCATTAAACCCCAACATTTTCAGCAACATCAGAGATATACAGAGTACTGTTTGGATGAACGTCTGGGCACGGTGAGTCGTTATTTGTATGGCATTTCTGAGTTGTCACTCAACCCAGAATACCTCTCTTTTGGCCGTATTGCGATTGAACGGGCGGTGGGGGTCATGCCGGATGGTACGGCTTTTCGTATCCCGCAAGAAGATCATCTGCCCGATGCCCTCGAAGTGACAGATGCTTCTCTAGCGAACCAAATCATTTATCTCGCCGTTCCACTGCGCAGTGAATCTCTAATGGAGATTAACTGGCCGGAAGAACGTGGCACCGGTCGTTATGTCAGCCGCCGCCTTGAGGTGCGAGATGTACATAGTGTGCAAGGTGATACCACAACCATTGACGTTTCCCCTGTTCGTCTGCAGTTGATGCTTGAGCGTGAAGATCGCAGCTCGTTTGCCTCCATTGCGATTGGCCGGATTTTGGAAAAACGCCCTGATGGCAGTGTGGTACTCGATCCTGATTTTATTCCTTGCCACCTCAATGTGGTGGGCATCTCGTCATTGCACCGTTTCATTAATGAAATGTCAGGGCTGATGCGTGAGCGGGCAAAAAACATTGCGCAGCGGATCAGCTCTCCAGCGCAAGGTGGAGTGGCGGATGTGTCTGATTTTATGCTGTTGCAAGCGTTAAACCGTCTGCAACCGCAAATGAAACATCTGGCTGAGCTGCGCAGTTTGCCTCCGGAACGGTTGTTTGAATGTCTCTCTTCCTTGTGTGGTGAGTTGGCAACGTTTACTGATGAGAGTCGTTTGCCCCCCAGCTTGCCAAGTTATAACCATGATTTGCCAAGTCAATCGTTTCAACCGCTGATCCACAGTCTGCGTCAAAGCTTGAGCGTAGTACTAGAGCCGCGTGCCGTTTCGATCCAGCTTGATAAGCGTAAGTACGGCTTGATGGTTGCGCCGATTCACGATCCACAGCTGATGGAGAGTGCTGAATTCATCATTGCGGTGAAAGCACGTATGCCATTGGATGAGCTGCGTCGTCTGTTTACTCAGCAAACCAAAGTGGCTTCAGTAGAGAAAATCCGTGAACTGATCTCGCTGCAATTGCCTGGTATTCCGTTGACCTCATTACCGGTTGCCCCACGTCAGTTGCCTTATCACGCGGGTTACACCTACTACCAGTTAGATAAAACCAGTGCCGCGTGGGCAATGTTGAGCCACTCAAGCGGTTTTGCATTCCACGTTGCAGCAGCTTTTGATGATCTTGAGCTGCAATTCTGGGCGATCAGGAGTTAATCATGGAACAGAGTAAAAAAGAGACGCCATTAGCCAGCTTGCTGTTTGATGATGTGGAGAAAATCAACCACGACCAAGATTACTGGTTTCAACTGCGTGGTGATAATCCCAATGTGCTGATTGACGCGGCAACGCCACTGTTTGGTCTTTCCCTGCGGGTACGCACATTGACCGAATGCGACAACATTGAGCAGATTTATCGTCAAACGATCGAAGAGATCAAAGCGATTGAGATTGAGCTGACAGAGCAAGGCTATGAACACGCGATCTTGATGGCTTATCGTTACATTTTGTGTGCGTTTCTGGATGAATCCGTCATGGGCACCGAATGGGGAGCATCGAGCTTGTGGGCGGAACACTCGATGTTGTCTCGCTTCCATAACGAAACATGGGGTGGTGAGAAAGTCTTCACAATTTTGAGTCGTCTTGAAGGAGAGCCTCAGCGTTACCACGCTTTACTGGCCTTTATTTATCACTGTCTGGTGCTCGGTTTTGAAGGCAAATATCGAGTGATGGAGGGGGGCCATGCTGAACGTGAGAAAGTGATTAATCGCTTACACCATTTGCTGAGCAGCTTTGAAGAGAGTGAACCACAAGACTTAAGTCGCCCTACGGAGCATGTGGTCCGTGCTAAATACACACTCAGCAGACAGATGCCAGTTTGGTCTGTGTTTGCCGGCTTTATTGTGCTCTGGGTTGGCCTTTTTCTCGGTTACAGCTATGTACTGCACAGCAAATCCAGTGATGTTCTCAATCAACTCAATCAAATACTTTAAACATAATTAGGCTAGGTGGTACGTTGTGATCCGGATTGAATTACCCACTCTTATTGCAAAACTGAATGCTCAAAGCAAACTGGCTTTGGAGCAAGCGGCTTCTCTTTGTATTGAGCGCCAGCACCCTGAAGTGACCTTAGAACACTATCTGGATGTGCTATTGGATAATCCGTTATCTGATGTTCGTTTGATACTCAAACAAGCGGGATTGGAAACAGAACAGGTTAAACAAACGATTGCTTTAACCTATAGCCGTGAGCAAGGGCTTGACACTTATCCTGCTTTCTCCCCATTACTGGTTGAACTGCTCCAAGAGGCGTGGCTGTTGTCGAGCACGGAACTTGAGCAAGCGGAATTGCGCTCTGGTGCGATTTTTCTTGCGGCATTAACGCGTGCTGATCGCTACCTTTCATTCAAGTTGATTCAACTCTTTGAAGGGATCAACCGTGAAAATTTGAAAAAGCATTTCGCGATGATCTTGAGTGAATCCGCTGAAACAACCGTTGTTCAAACGGATAAAAAAAGCTCAGGAGTGTTACAAGAAGGGGCGGAAACCGCACTGAGCCGTTTTTGTACCAATGTGACTGAGCAAGCGCGTAATGGCGAACTCGATCCTGTTCTATGCCGTGAAAACGAGCTGAACCTGATGATAGATATCCTCTGCCGACGCCGGAAAAACAACCCGATCGTGGTCGGTGAAGCAGGGGTAGGTAAAAGCGCCATGATTGAAGGTTTGGCATTGCGCGTAGTGGCAGGGAAAGTGCCTACTCGGCTGCAAAATGTTGAACTCTATTCACTTGATTTAGGCCGTTTACAAGCAGGAGCCTCAGTCAAAGGTGAGTTTGAAAAACGCCTAAAAGGCGTGATCGACACCATTAAACAGTCCCCCAAGCCGATCATTCTATTCATTGATGAAGCACATACGCTGATTGGTTCAGGCAACCAAGAAGGCGGTAGTGATGCCGCCAACTTGCTTAAACCCGCCTTAGCCCGCGGTGAATTGAGCACGGTCGCGGCAACCACTTGGAAAGAATACAAAAAGTATTTTGAAAAAGATCCTGCGCTAACTCGTCGTTTCCAACTGGTGAAACTTGACGAGCCGACTATTGATCAAGCGGTAGACATTCTACGTGGCCTCAATGGTGTCTATGAAAAAGCGCATAACGTATTAATTACCGATGATGCGTTGAAAGCGGCCGCAGAACTTTCGGCACGCTATATATCTGGTCGCCAGCTGCCAGATAAAGCCATTGATGTGTTGGATACCGCATGTGCACGTATCGCAATTAATATGACGACACCACCTAAGCGTTTAGCGTTATTGGAAACCTTGTGCCATCAACGCCAATTAGAAATTGATATGCTAGAGCGTGCGCAATTCCTTGGGCAAGATGTTGATCGCGAGCGCCTTGATGTGTTGCGTAATCAAGAGTTGGCTGATGAGACGGAAAAAGCGGAGCTAACGGAGTGCTGGCAGCAACAAAAAGCATTAGTGGAGTCGATCATTGCACTACGTGCCGAATTGATGGTACTGAGCCAAGCTGAGACTCCCGATCTGGATCATACCCAAGCCATCCGTATTGCACTGCAAGAGCAATATGAGGCGTTAGAAGCGATCGCTCACGATAAGCGTCTGATGCATCCACAAGTTGATGCGGATCAGATTGCGGAAGTGATCGCCGATTGGACAGGTGTGCCTGTCGATCAAATGAACACCGATGAGCTGCATAAAATTACCCATTTAACGGACATTCTAGGTCAAGCCATCAAAGGGCAAGAGACAGCGATTGAGCGAATCCATCGTCATCTACTGACTGCGCGAGCGGATTTGCGTCGCCCAGGAAGACCGAAAGGTGCTTTCCTGTTAGTCGGACCAAGTGGTGTGGGTAAAACGGAAACCGTGGTGCAATTGGCCGAGCAGCTCTATGGCGGTAAGCAGTTTTTAACCACGATCAATATGTCGGAATACCAAGAAAAACACACCGTTTCTCGTTTGATCGGTTCTCCTCCGGGGTATGTTGGCTACGGTGAGGGTGGTGTGCTAACGGAAGCCATTCGCAAAATGCCGTATTCCGTTGTGCTGCTTGATGAAGTGGAGAAAGCTCATCCTGAGGTCTTAAACATCTTCTATCAAGGTTTTGATAAAGGTGAGATTGCGGATGGTGAAGGGCGTGTGATTGATTGCCAAAACATTGTGTTCTTCCTGACATCGAATCTGGGTTACCAAACCATAGTGGATTACGCAGAGGAAACCGCCAAATTGGATGAAGCTCTCTATCCTGAGTTAGCCGCCTTCTTTAAACCAGCGTTGCTGGCGCGAATGGAAGTGATCCCCTATCTCCCACTGGGTAAAGAAGTGCTGGCGCAAATTGTGCGCGGTAAGCTGACTCGCCTTGAAAAGCTGTTCAAGTCACGTTACAACGCCGAAGTGGTGATTGAAGATAGCTTGATTGAAGAGATCTTAAGCCGTGCAACGCGCAGTGAAAATGGTGCACGTATGCTTGAGGCTATCATTGAAGGTCAGTTACTTCCCCCAGTTTCTCTCGCCCTGCTCAATAAATTGGCTGAGAAAGCACCTGTACAGCGTATTCGACTGGCGGCGGAAGAGGGTGAATTTATCGGGGAGGTGGCTTAGCCATGAGTCAATGGTTAGCGTCTGCAACCCAATTGGTGGGGGTGAGAAAATCCCACCAACTTGCGCTGCTATTTGTGGATCTGCTGACTCAAGGCTTGGATCTGAGTGACAGCTTGCTGCTGTTGCCATCTTCGGATGGACGTTCACTTGTCCCGCATGACCCACAACGTCAGCTCTCGTGGTCAGTGACCGATTTTGATGTGCCCTTTGCTCATGTGCTGCAGTCAACGAATGCAATGCATCTTACTGCGGAAGAGCTGGTTTTCTGGCAATCCAATCGTACCTTTAGCCAATTTACCGCTAAGGTCGGCATGTTTGACTCGGTGTGGATCCAACCTTTGCCTATGGGTCATCGGCAGGTGCATTCCATTTTACTCCTGATGGGGGAAAGTCACGGTATCGTCAATGCGTTTGCCGATGCTGACTTTCTCAAATTTATCGAAGTATTTTCACAGCAGTGGTCATTGCTGAATGATATGCAGCGAGAAGAGCAAACCCGCCTTGAGTTAAAAGAATCGTTATCCGATATTCAACGTGATTCAGCACAACGCTTATTAGCCAACGATCTCTCTCGCACCTTGATTGGTGAGAGTGCCGCAATGCAAAAACTGCGTGAGCAGATTGTGTCGGCGGCCAACTCACAACTTTCCGTCATGGTGCAGGGTGAGACGGGGACAGGTAAAGAACTGGTCGCCGCCGCCGTGCATGAACTGTCAGCACGAAAATCAGCGCCCTTCGTCGCGATTAACTGTGCGGCTATTCCAGAACACCTATTGGAAAGTGAACTGTTTGGCTATTGCAAAGGTGCATTTTCTGGCGCAGATAGCGATAAACAAGGGCTGATCGCACAAGCTAATGGCGGAACCTTGTTCTTGGATGAGATTGGCGATATGCCGCTGACCTTACAAGCGAAATTACTGCGAGTATTGGAATCGCGTACTTTCCGTCCACTCGGGGGTAAGCAAGAACTCAGCTCAGATTTCCGTTTGGTTTCCGCAACTCATGTGAACTTGCTCGATCAAGTGCGCAAAAAAGCGTTTCGGCAAGATCTTTATTACCGCCTGTTTCAATACCCTATTACCTTGCCGCGTTTGGCCGCGCGCTTGGAAGATATTGACTTACTCAGTGAGCATTTTGTGCGTGTATTTAATTTGCAGCACAACACTCGTATTCGCGGTTTGAATTACCGAGCGATCGACTGCCTGAAACAATATAACTTCCCAGGCAATGTGCGCGAATTGAAGCATTTGATTGAGTTTGGCTGCGCTCAAACCTTAGATGGAACGGAAGTGGAAGCGAGTTGTTTCGTTCATCGCTTACAAGCGATGGAATGTTTGAATGGCTCGGCCCCCGTTTCGATAGTGGAAGAAGAGAGCTCTTCCTCGACTTCAGCTGTCAGTGGTGAGCCAAACTTTGCGGTCATTCATAACCTAAAACAAGCGTTGAATGAGTTTGAAGCACAAATCATCAGTGAGCGGCTTACCCGTTTTTCTGGTGATCGTGCGAAAGCGGCGAAAAGTTTGGGTATACCTAAGCGAACGTTGGCTTATAAGTGCCTGAAATTGGAGATTAAAACCCCATGAAAACATCCATTTTGGCGGTCAGTTTAATCTTCAGCTCGCTCGTGTTTACCTCTGCTGCTCAGGCGCAGAGTGCTTCGCTCATAGAGCAAGCTGAACAGTGTCGTACAGTGTCGGCACGTTTAGAGCGATTGGCCTGTTTTGATCGTGTATTTGCCACCCCTTTAGAAGAGATGGCAATGATACCAACGAGCCCTTATCCAATAGAATGGAAACGGGCGATGGCGGCACTGAAACAGCCCGCATCTGAATCCGGTTGGTTTTTGGTAACCGATGGTGAAGGCAAAGGCAGCAGCGCATGGGTTGCCTTGCCGGCGCAAAATCGTTTATCGGCTGAACAAACGCCACCAGTGCTTTTACTCAGTTGCATCAATAACCTGAGCCGCATTGAGTTAGCTTTGCCTCAAGAGAAGGAAGATGCACGTATTCAAATCTCTATTCGCCAGCAAACGCAGTTTTGGCGCAGTGATGATCATGGTGTGCTTTTCTCTTCCGCTCGCGGCATGCCTGCGATTGAGATGATGAAATTGGCTACCAGTGAGCCCCGACTGTTACTGCGTTCTAATGCTCCATTTGCTGACGGGTTGCAGTTTGATACTCGTGGCGTCAATGAAGCCCTCAATGCCTTGCGCGAACGCTGCGGTTGGTAAGGAGCCATCATGGAAATTACCGAATATCGTCAATGTATCGCCAAGCCCATCAGCAGTAGCAATCCGATTGGAGAGCGGTTGGTGGATCATCCACTGTTTGATTTCATAGAAGATCAGATGATGAAAGTGGGCTCACTTTCTCATGCCTCCGTGCAGTGGGATGAAGTGGAAATCGGCACACTCAAGCTGCTTGGTGAGCAGAGTAAAGACATCAAATTGCTCGTTTATCTGTTGCAGTGTTTGCATAACCAAGTGACGCCTGCGCGCTTGATTGCCTCTTTCGGGGTAATGAGCGAGTTCCTCAACCGTTACTGGAGTGAGAGTTACCCAGCACCGGGTGCTCGCGGCAACCTACCGCGGCGTAAGTTTTTTAGCCAGATGGCTCAGCGTTTTGCGGCTGTAGTGGAAAAGTTCGATTTTCATCAGTTGGATGAAGCGGATCGCCAAGCGTTGCAATCGGTGATCAGTGAGTGGCAACAAGCCGTTGAAAAACAGGGTTTATCGTCTGAGTTGGTGGAGTCGGTGGCGGTACGTATTGCGGGAGAAATCCAGCGTGCGGAGCAGCGTCAGCAAGTGATGGCGCAAAGCAGCACACGCGAAACGTCAAGCCCAACTACGCCGTCCCCCTCCCCAAGCATGGTGGTGGATCATTCGAGTGATAAAGCGGCAAAGCAGACCTTGCTTAAAGTGGCAGATTTTTTGGCCGAGCAGGAGTTTGGCATTGCGTTGTCGATACGATTACGTCGTTTCGCCGTGTGGGGAAGCATTACCTCGCTGCCAGATCACAAGCCAGGTGGTGAGACCTTACTGCGTAGCATGCAAGCGGATCGGGTGAAAGATTACCAAGATCAACTGCGGCATCCTGATTTAGCACTATGGCGCAAGGTTGAACAGAGTTTAACCATGGCACCTTATTGGTTTGAAGGACAGTGGATGAGTTACACCATTGCTCAGCAGTTAGGAAAAAGTGATTGGAGCCAAGCGATTGCGGAAGAAACGCAACACTTTTTGCGCCGTTTGCCCTCCTTACTTGAACTCAAATTCAAAGGGGGAGAGCCATTTGTTAGTGACACGGTAAAAGAGTGGCTAGCGAATTTTGGACAAATGCAAGGTGCAGCCAATCAATCGGTCTGTGGGGATTGGCAAGAGAAACGTAAAGAGGCGTTCCAGTTGGCTAAAGAGGGCGGCATCGCGGTTGCACTCTCCATGCTGAATGACGGTTTAGTGAGTGCCATTGAACCACGCGATAAATTTTATTGGCGACTGCTGTCAGCAGACTTACTGCGTGCAAATCATCTCGATGCCATGGCGAGTGAACAATACCAAACTCTTCTTGCTCAAGTAACGACACAGTCTGTACCTGAGTGGGAACCAAGCTTAATTGAACAAATTCAAAGATATACAACGTCAGAGTAAACAAGGACACAATTCATGTGGAAATTCATTGTCGGAATAGTAAAGCGGTTAAAACCCGGAGTGGTTGCTGCACTCCCTATTTTGCTATTCACCACGTTTATTTTATTAAATGTGGCCATTTGGTGGGCAGGCCCTTGGTTAGAGGTGGCAGATCACAAACCGCTAGAGTCGATTATAGCCCGAGCTATTGCGAGCAGCTTGTTTACTCTGGGATGTTTAGCGGTATGGGGTATCTGGCAGTGGCGTAAACTGCAATCTTTCAAAGCGGATCAAAAACGCGAAGAACAACTGCGCCAAGACCCGATCAAAGTGTATGAAGAGCGTCAGGAAGTAGAGTTAAATCAGGTCATGGTTAACATGAAACAGAGCCTGAATAAGCATAACTACCTATACGCACTGCCTTGGTATCTGGTATTGGGTTTAGAAAATGCCGGTAAAACCAGTTTGATTAATCGTTCTGGTCAGAATTTCGTTTTTTCTTCGGTGATGCGTGCTTCAGGCCAAAAAAGCGAAAATCCCTACTCTTTTGACTGGTGGATTGGTGACGAATCGGTACTGATTGACCCTGATGGTGAGCTACTCACGCAAGGTAATCGAAATGAAAACAGCGATGGTGAAATGGAGCGTCGCCTATGGTTGCACTTTGTCAACTGGCTAGAACGCACCCGTAGTCGCCGCCCACTGAACGGTATTGTGCTAGCGCTGGATGTTTCACATCTTGCCACCGCAACGGCTTCAGAACGCAAAGCTTACGCTAACTTATTGCGTGCGCGTTTACGTGAATTGATGGAAACTTTATCCACGCGTCTTCCGGTGTACATTGCGCTCACCAAGCTAGATTTGTTGTACGGTTTTGAACCTTTCTTCAAGCATTACTCCAAACACCAACGGGAAGAAGTGTTGGGTTTCACCTTCTCTATGGATTCGGTGGACAACCTCGATTCTTGGTTAGAGGAGTTTGCTAACGAGTATGCGCAATTTGTGGAGCGAGTGAATACTATGCTGCCGCATGCAGTCTCTGCGCCGATGACATTGGAAGAGCGCAACTCGATTTACAGCTTTACTCGCCAAATCTCAGGTCTTAAAGAGATCTTGCAGCAATTTTTCCAAGAGTCGCTGGCAAGCGATCAATTTTCAACATCGGCTCTAGTGCGTGGCGCGTATTTCACCTCGGTTTATCAGCAAGGGGTTCCAACCAACGCCTTTGACGATGCAGCATCACGGCGCTATGGCCTGTCACATGCGATCAATACTGCACAGCGAGCGAAAAACTCCACCATCTATTTCACGCAAAAATTGTTCACGCACATTATTTATCCGGAAGCAGGGCTGGCCTCGGATAACTTCCGAATGGCGAAAAATAAACGCCGGCTTATGGGGCTCTCTTTTGTGGCTTGTTCTGTGGTCACTCTACTATTGGCAGGTACTTGGCATCGTAATTACCTCAATAACGTTGAGCGTGCCGATAGCGTGCTGACCAAAGTGAACCAATACAAAGAACAATTCCCAGCGAGCCTTTATTTGGCTTCGCAGCAAGATGTTCTAGAACCACTCAATAAGATTCGAGAAGCAACGTTAGAATTCGGTTTCTTCCGTGATAAACCTCGGTACATCTCCGATTTTGGCCTGTACCAAGGGCACACCATTGGCCCGAAAGTGGAAGAAACCTACCTCAATCTGTTGGAAACTCGTTTCTTGCCTCTGCTTATGGCGGACGTGGTGGTGGCGCTGAATCAAGCTCAAACCGATGAAGAGAAACTGGCGGTGCTGCGTGTCTACCGTATGTTGGTCGACAAAAGCGGCCGTTACCAAGACTATGTAATGGATTATTTTGCTAAGTATTGGCAGAAGTCTTTTTCAGGTCAGCGCCAAATTCAGGAAGAACTGCTAGGGCATTTGGATTATGCGATGCGTCATACCGATCTTACCGCTGATCGCTTGAGTGGTAACAAAGGCGTTGAACAAGTAATGCGCCCTTACGATAAGGTGATTGCGCGTGCTCAAGCTGAGCTGGGTTCAATGCCGAATGATCAGCGGGTTTATCGTAATTTGAAACTGAGCGCACAAACGGTGCTTGGTCCTTCAGTTAACTTGCGTAGCTTGATTGGACCTGTGTTTGATGTGGTGTTCGAAGAGCGCGTACTTAACAGTAGCAGCTTGTATATTCCCCAAATGCTGACCAAGCAGGGGTTTGATGACTACTTTATGCCACAATCAGAATCCGTTTCTGAACTGGCACTGATCGATAGTTGGGTGTTAGGCCAAAGTAAAACTGCACAATTTAGCGAAGCGGATAAGCAGGCACTGCGCGATAAAATCCGTGACCTCTATGTGGCGGATTACACCAATACATGGCGTGCGGCACTTAATGAAATTGATGTGAAATATTTTAATGACATCAATGACGCGGTGTTGGTGCTTGAAAATATCACCAGTAATCTTGAGCCGATACAGCGTTTACTGCGAACACTAAATGACAATACTCGACTGT
Source organism: Vibrio sp. (assembly GCA_051650365.1). Classification (GTDB taxonomy): domain Bacteria; phylum Pseudomonadota; class Gammaproteobacteria; order Enterobacterales; family Vibrionaceae; genus Vibrio. Next base: position 18,937 of record JBOFIW010000231.1, read on the forward strand.
ACAGCGCACTGCCTAAAGATGAAGCCGCACTGAAAGAATTGGGCAAGAGCCCAAAATATAAAGTTGCAACAATGATTGAAACGCCGTTCGCCGATCTCAATGGCATGCTCAATCCAGTTGGCAACAAGCCAGCTTATATGAGCGAAGTGTTGGCCTCAGTAGACGAAGTGAAAAGTTATTTAAAAGCGATTCAAGATGCGCCAGATGTAGGCATGGCGGCATTAGATGCCACTAAAGCCCGAGTCAAGCTGGTCAATGCCGATCCGATTTATACCTTGAAGCGCGTGTCATCCGGCTTACCCAAACCGTTGGATACCATGATGACAAAGATTGCAGATGAAAGTTGGTTTGTGGTGAAGCAAGAAGCGATCAAACACCTTGAAGTGCGTTGGACGGAAGATGTGTACAAAACCTTCCAAAGTAAACTGGCTGGGCGCTATCCGTTTAATCCGGCTTCCAGCAAAGACGTTTCATTGGAAGATTTCGAATCTTTCTTTGCTCCGAATGGTACGCTGGATAACTTCTATAACCACCAGTTGAAGATGTTTATTGAAGAGAACATTACGGTGGCATCGGACGATTCTGCCCAGTCCATCATTCGTAAAGAGGTGTTAGATCAGATCCGACAAGCGCAGAAGATTCGCGAAGCTTTCTTTAATCGTAAAGGAATTCTGGATGTGAGCTTCTCAGTCGAACCACTTAGTTTGAGTAATAACAAGCGTCGTAGTGTGTTGAATGTAGATGGTCAGTTCTTAGCGTATAGCCATGGCCCACGTGAAAACGTCGAGCTGATTTGGCCAAATACCTTGCGTGATTCGGCGGTATCTAAAGTGACCTTGATTCCGACTAAACCCAATATGTCGCCACGTAGTTTGCAAATCCAAGGTCCATGGGCATTCTTCCGTTTGTTGGATAAAAGCGATGTTGTCGCTGCAAGCTCGACTTCGGTTGATTTTAAATTTATCGTCGATGGAGGGGAGATGATTTACCGCATCAACTCTGAAGCTGATGCCAACCCATTTACCGAACGTCTGTTCAAGTCGTTCAAGCTGTCTAAAACACTCTATTGATAAACTGCCAGAGCGAGTTTCTCGCTCTGGCTTTTTTTAGGACGAAGTTGTGATGTCCAATATGATTTTTATTGATTCTGTTTGCTACCGATTGACCAATGATTCAGAGGCAATACGAGGGCTAGAACCCTACCTTAAAGTTCGAGAAGAGATAAACCGCCGTTTCAATCCGATTGCAGGGGGCACGGACTGGCTGCAGGTAAAAGAGCAGTGTGAGCGATTGGCTTGTCATCAAGGGATGGATTTTCTGATCTGTGGCTACTACGCGGTAGCCTGCCTGAAAACGCAGGGTTTGGCGGGTTATGCTACGGGCATGGAGCTAATGAGTGCTAGCCTCGTCAATCAGGGTGATTGCGATGTGAAAAGCGCCAAAGTGCGTAAAGAAATTCTTGATTGGGTTAATGCACGCGTGGTCCAGGAGCTAAAAGCGCTTAAACCGACCTATGAGTCGCTGCGTGATTTGTATCGGGCTGAGCGCCATTGCGAGCGGTTGCATCAGCTGTTTGAACAGCAGCAGACAGAGTATAAAGTAGATTTTGAAGGGGTTGGCTTTGCTCTGTTTGAGCACATTGACCGGATAGAAACGCAGTACCACAGCATGTTAAAAAAACAGGAGAACATTGAGCCACCTAAGCTGAAATTTTGGCAGCGAGGCTACGGCTTAGTGGCTCTGAGTTTGCTTGGTGTTGGGGTAGGACTGATTGGTGGATTCAAAGCTTGGCCGTGGTTTCACACCACGCCGTATGCTACGCCACAGCAGGTGACCTCGCTCAATAATGAGCAGCAAACACAAGC
>JBOFIW010000232.1:0-4022 GCA_051650365.1 Vibrio sp.
AAAACCAAAAAGCCCCTTGGGAAGAGGAAGAAGAGATCATTTGGGTCAGTAGAACCGAAATGAAAAATGACATGCTAGCCCTGCAAAAGCTTGGCGAAGAGCTGGTTGAATTAAAACCTTCCGCGTTAGCCAAATTCCCGCTGCCAGAAGATTTGGCGGAGGCAATTAAAGATGCGCAGCGTTTCAAAAACGAAGCTCGCCGCCGTCAGCTGCAATACATCGGCAAACTGATGCGCCATATTGATCCTGAGCCACTGCAAGCGGCATTGGATAAACTGCGTAACAAACATTCACAAACCACCGCGTTGCTGCACAAACTGGAGCAACTGCGTGATCGCATCGTTGCCGAAGGTGACAGCGCGATTGAAGTGGCGATGGAATTGTACCCAGAAGCGGATCGTCAACGTCTGCGCCTGTTAGCGCGTCAAGCCACCAAAGAGAAAGCGGGTAACAAGCCACCGAAATCTTCACGTGAGATCTTCCAACTGCTGAAAGAAGCGATGTTGGCAAAACAAGAGATCGAAGAAGAGAGTGAAGACGATCTGGATCAAGCGGAATAAAACGCGAGGCATTACGCCATCTCGTTTTAAGCAAGAGCATCAAAAGGTTAGCGCAAGCTAGCCTTTTTCTTTACGGTCGATTTATCTCTGTTCACTCAGCGTTATTTCGGCTCACTTAATGCCGCAGCCACAAACTGTGCCAGTTCAGGATGAGGATGCTGCGCGGTCACCGCCTGACAATCACTCACCACTTGCACTTTACCTTGGCTAAGAAAAGCGATTTGGCTGGCTATCGCACGCGCATCGGTTAAATGGTGCGTTACCATTACCACGGTACGATTGCGCTCACTGGCTAACTGTTTCACCAAAGCGAGCATTTCTTCACGTAGCAAAGGATCGAGTGCCGAAAATGGCTCATCAAGCAACCAAATCGGATTCGGCTGCACAAAACAGCGCGCGAGTGCCACTCGCTGACGTTGTCCTCCTGAAAGTTGCTCAGGCAAACGCTCCAGATAGTCGGCAATCCCCACTTGCTGCGCGGCTTGGATCACCAGCTGTTTCTGCTCAACACTCAATTTGAGGCCAGGATGTAAGCCTAAGCCAATGTTTTCACGCACGGTAAGATGGGTAAATAAGTTGTGCTCTTGAAAGAGCATCGAAAAGGGGCGTTGATAAGGCGCTAAACCGAGTACCGACTGATCATTGACCTTGATGCTACCGCTGACGGGTTCGATAAAACCCGCGACCAGACTAAGCAAGGTAGATTTGCCCGCACCACTTGGCCCCATCAGCGCCACTATGTCGCCATCTGCCACGTTCAGATCAAACTCAAACCATTCGTGCTCATATTCGTAACGCACTTTTTCTAGAGCTAACATGCTTTTCCTCATTAGCGCTTGGTAAGCGGACGCTGGGCAAACAGCCGCTCAATCACATAAAACCAACCCACACTCATGATCAGCATGGCCAACGCCACTACCGCCGCGGTATCCATCTGATAGCTGCCGAGCAGTTGATAGAGATAGAGCGGCAAAGTGCGAAAATCTTGGCTACCAAACAGGGCTATCGCGCTTAAATCCCCCATCGAGAGCAGAAAACCGATCGCAAACGCATGGGAGAGAGGCTTACGCAGCGCGCGCCACTCCACCAAACGAAATCGACGCCAGCCAGACATGCCTAAACTAGCGCACAGCAATTCATACTGCTGCGCCAAATGCCACATGGGTTGGCTCAAGGTTTTTACGACGTAAGGCAGCGCCATTAGCGCGTTGACTGCGACCACGATCCAGTAAGCCAAACTAAACACATCGGTGATATTACGCAGCAACAAAAAGAGTCCGGTACTCACCACTAATCCCGGCGTCACCAGAATTAAAGTCGCGATCCACTCCACGCCATTCGCGCAGCGATGGGCCGCTTTCAGCCGCAAGGCTCGACTGGTGAGTAACATCGCAACGCCACTGGTCAAAGCCAAACTGCTGGCTAAGCTCGCCACTTGCAAAGAATGGCTGACTGCCGACCAAAAATCGCCACTCGTCAGTACCTTGCCTAGTTTTGAATTGAGCCCGGCCAATATCACCATCAGTAGAGGGGGCAATACCAAGGCACATGCGGCGACAATCCAGATCGCGTCCCAAACTTTGGCGCGCCATGAATCACGTATCCAACGCTCTGTTATCTTGCTCACGGCACTGTTCATGGGTCGAGAATGCGAAAAACGCTGCAACGTAAAAGTCAGTAAGGTGCACAGCAACATCTGCCAAATCGCCAATAACGCGCCAATTTGCAGATCGAAATCGAATTTGATCGCTTGGTAGATAGCCAGCTCAATCGTGGTTGATTTTGGCCCACCACCGAGCGCCATCACGGTCGCAAAACTGGTAAAGCAGAGCATGAACACTAAGCCCGCAACATGAGGAAGTTGCTGGCACAAACGCGGCCACTCGACCCACTTAAACTTTTGCCAGCGACTCATGCCGAGATGGGCGCACAGCTTGTGCTGCTCACTGGGGATCGCTTCTAAACTTTGCAACAGCAAACGGCTGGCATAAGGCAAGTTAAACAGCACATGGGCGAGCAAAATACCGTTTAAACCATAAATCGAAAACGGCAGAGAAAGCCCAAAACTTTGGAGTATTTTGGCCAACCAACCGCTGTTACCGTAAATCGCAATCAAGCCAAAAATCGCCACCAATACGGGCAAAACCAGCGTCATCGCGAACAATTTCATTAGTAAACCACGACCGGGAAAACGGCGCTGACTGAGGGCATGGGCAACCGGAATGGCAAGCCCGACGCTGAGCACGGTGGACCAGAAAGCTTGGTAAAAGCTAAACTGAGTCACATGCCGATAATAAGCATCTTGCCAGATCAGATTCAGATTGAGCGGTGGTGCTTGCCAGAGCAACGCCGCTAATGCCGCGAGGACAAAGGTCGCGACACCAGCCGCGACCCAGAAGCCTAATTGAGGAGTTCGATTCAACGCTTAACCTTAAAAGCTCAGCGCTTGCTGCCACTCACGAATCCATGGCTTACGCATTTGCGCGACTTCCTGTGCGCTGAAGGAAAGAGATTGTGTTGGTACCGCCAAAGTATCAAACCCTTTTGGCAGTTCAACCGCCGTCACTGGATACATCCAGTTACCCGTTGGGATCACGCTTTGGAACTCATTACTAAGGATAAATTGCAGGAACTTGTCCGCCAATTCGCCATTCTTACTACTTTTGACTTTGGCTGCGACTTCCACTTGTAGGTAATGCCCTTCGCTAAAATTAGCCGTCGCAAAACGTGCATCATTTTCCGCAATCAGGTGATAGGCCGGAGAAGTGGTATAAGAGAGCACTAAATCCGCCTCACCACCGAGGAACATAGAGTAAGCTTCTGACCAACCTTTGGTCACGGTGACCGTTTTGCTCGCGAGTTGCTTCCACGCTTGTGGCGCTTGGTCGCCATAGACAGATTTCATCCACAGCAGTAAACCTTGTCCCGGCGTTGAAGTACGAGGATCTTGGTAGATCACTTTCAGATCATCACGTTTTTCCACCAGCTCTTTCAAGCTCGTCGGTGGGTTAGCCAGCTTCTCTTTATTGTACACAAAAGCAAAATAACCATAGTCGTAAGGCACAAACGTGTTGTCACTCCAACCGTTGGGTAGAGTTACCTTGCTAGTATCCACACTGTGGGTCGCCAATAATCCGGTTTGCTTGGCTTCTTCGATAAGGTTGTTATCCAGCCCTAGCACCACATCCGCTTTGCTGTTAGTGCCTTCTAAACGCAGACGATTAAGAATCGACACGCCATCTTCTAGCGCGACGAATTGCAGATCACAGCCACATTGTGCTTCAAACGCTTTTTCAATCGCAGGTGCAGGCCCCCAGTCGGCGGCAAAAGAATCGTAAGTGTAAACGGTGAGGGTTTGCGCAGCAGAGGCTGCTGAAGCAAAACATAAGGTCGCTAACGCAACCGCAGTCAGTTGGAATTTCAAGGCTCGCTCTCCTTAATGAGCGGCACAGGCTTGAGGGA
>JBOFIW010000233.1:0-8514 GCA_051650365.1 Vibrio sp.
GCGTAGTAACTCAGATCCAACGCATTTGTATCATGATGGAGAAGGGAATTCTCGATCACAGTTTAGCGCAAAAAAAACTCAATCAAATCAGTCCAGGACGCTATAACCGTTGGCTTGTCGTGGTCATGATCGGCCTATCTTGCGCGTCCTTTAGCCGCTTAGCGGGTGGGGATTGGACGGTGTTTTTGATCACTTTGATCGCTTCTTCAGTGGGGATGATCGTGCGTCAAGAAATTGGTCACCGCCAGTTTAATCCTTTGCTTAATTTTTCAGCAACAGCCTTTGTCACTTCCGCCATTTCTGCTCAAGCCGTGATTTATCAACTGGGCAATAAACCCACTATAGTGATGGCATCTTCTGTGCTGATGCTGGTTCCTGGTTTTCCTTTAATTAATGCAGTTGCCGATATGCTTAAAGGGTATATCAATATGGGGATTGCCCGTTTTGTCATGGCCAGCTTGTTGACGCTAGCGACCGCTCTCGGAATTGTTGCAGCAATGAGTGTGACTGGAATTTGGGGGTGGTAATGTTGAGTTGGAATCTGTTGTTTGGGCTGCTTAATGATATGTTTTTTGCCGCAATTCCTGCTGTAGGGTTTGCCTTGGTATTTAATGTGCCTATACCTGCGCTGAAGTATTGTGCGCTTGGTGGCGCATTTGGGCATGGTTCACGTTATCTGATGATGCACTTTGGCATACCAATCGAATGGGCAACCTTTTTTGCTGCAACACTGGTGGGGATGGTTGGGGTATATTGGTCTCGCCGATTCTTAGCCCATCCCAAGGTGTTTACTGTGGCGGCTTTGATTCCTATGGTTCCCGGTGTCTTCGCTTTTAAAGCCATGATTGCTCTCGTGGAGATTAATCACCTTGGTTTTTCACCAGAGCTGCTAGAAGCGCTCATGGAGAACTTCCTTAAAGCCATGTTTATTATCGCGGGTTTGGCTATTGGTTTAGCGGTGCCGGGGCTGTTATTCTATCGTCGAAAACCGATTATTTAAGGCGATAAAAATGATGATCAGTATGATTGCCGCGATGGCAGCCAACCGAATTATTGGTAAAGATAATCAGATGCCTTGGCATCTGCCGGCTGATTTTGCATGGTTTAAACGTTGTACATTAGGTAAACCTGTGATTATGGGACGCAAAACCTATCAATCAATTGGACGTCCTTTACCGGGGCGACACAATATTGTGATCTCTCGTGATGAGAGTTTGCAGATTGATGGCGTTGATGTGGTTGCGTCAATCGAAGCGGCTCTGGCGAAAGTCAGAGAGGTTGATGAGATCATGATCATTGGTGGTGGAAGTTTGTATGCGGCTTGCTTGCCTATGGCTAATAAACTGTATATCACACAGATCTGTGCGGAGCTTGATGGTGATACTCAGTTCCCTGCATGGGGAAGTGGTTGGCAGGAGTGCTACCGTGAACATTACCCAGCAGATGAAAAAAATACCTATGCGATGGATTTTGTGATTTTTGAGCGCAAATAACCAGAAACCAAATCATCAACACCTGTATTAACGGGTGTTTTTCCTCAGCTTAAAGTGCAGCTTGAACGAAGTAGTGTTTATCTTCCCAACGTAATATGGTGAGTGTGCCGCCCCAAACGCAGCCTGTATCCAGTCCAATGACTTCATTACTGAAATAGCCTTCCAGTGCAGCCCAATGGCCAAAAATCACCGTCTTTTCTAATGGAATTCGTTGTGGCAATTGAAACCAAGGCAACAAGCTACCATCGGTCACTTCTTTAGGTGGGAGTTTGCACTGCATATCTAAACGACCATCAGGAAAGCAAAATCGCATGCGGGTGAAAGCGTTAATGATGTAACGCAAGCGATCTATGCCTTGCAGTTCAGCATGCCACGTATCGGGTTCATCACTATACATCTGTACAATCAGGCTATCCCATTGTGCGCTACGTAGCACCTGTTCTACTTCTTGCGCTGCTTGTCGTGCCGTTGAGAGATCCCATTGTGGTGAAATACCTGCATGGCAGAGCACAAACTCTTCATGTTCAGCTAGCAAAGGTTGCTGACGTAGCCAATCAAGCAATTGAGGTGCGTCTTTTGCATCTAAAATGGGTTGAGTTTGATCGCGGCGTTTGGCCGGATGAGTGCCGAGCGAGACGGCCAGTAAATGCAAATCATGGTTGCCAAGCACCACCCGTGCAGAATCACCTAACTGATGGGCGAAGCGTAATGTTTCCAGAGATTTAGGGCCTCTAGCGACTAAATCACCGGCAAACCAGAGAGTGTCTTGGAGTGGGTCAAACTCGACTTGAGCAAGCAGCAGTTGTAATTCATCAAAACAGCCTTGAATATCTCCAACGATGTAATTAGCCACACAAACTCCGTTAATTCAGCACATGAGGAACCGCTAGGCGAAACGGTTCAATTTCTACCGAGAAAGACTCACCTTGTTCATCAATCATCAGGTACTGGCCTTGCATCACTCCTACCGGCGTATCGAGTGCTGTACCACTGCTGTAAGTGTACTCATCGCTGGCTTGAATGTGTGGCTGTTCTCCAACCACGCCATCGCCTTCCACTACCGTCTGCTTACCATCGGCGTCAGTGATCAGCCAACGACGACCTAATAGCTGCACGGTTTGCGTGCTGAGATTCTTAATCGTGATCAGATAAGCAAACACAAAGCGCTGAGATTCAGGATCGGATTGTTCCTCAATGTAGCGAGTTTGAACCTGAATTTTGATGCAGGGAAGCGAAACATCCATGAGCGATTCCTCGGCTTAGTTGGTCTATAACCTAACAGTGGATAAACAAAGGACGACTTAATGTCGTCCTATTGGATTATACGTTAGCTTTTTGATGCTGAGCATCAAGCCAGTTTGCTAGTGCAACAAACTGAGCTAAGGTCAGGTTTTCTGGGCGCATGCCAGGGTTGATACCCAATGCTTCCAGTGTTTCTGGCTCAACCAAACCTTTGTAACAGTTACGCACGGTTTTACGGCGTTGGTTAAAGCCTTCACGTACCACGCGATCTAACCACTCTAAGCTGGTTGCAGGGTGTGGGAGATCTTCATATGGCACCAAACGTACGACTGCAGAATCCACTTTTGGTGGTGGCACAAACGCCGTTGGCGGCACTTCCAATACTGGAACCACTTTACAATAGTATTGCGCCATCACGGTTAGGCGACCATAAGCTTTGCTGCCAGGGCCTGCCGCTAAACGGTTGACCACCTCTTTTTGCAGCATGAAGTGCATGTCTTGAATATCACGGTGGAACTCAAACAGGTGGAACATCAGCGGTGTTGAAATGTTGTATGGCAAGTTACCAAACACGCGAAGTTTGTTGTTTGGTTTTACCAGTTGTTTGAAGTCGAAACGCATGGCGTCGCCTTCGTGGATCGTTAGCTTGCTTGCTAGTTCTGGATGATTACGCAAGCGCTCTGCGAGATCACGGTCAAGCTCGATGACAGTGAACTTATCCACTTCACGTCCTACCGGTTCTGTGATTGCGCCTAATCCTGGGCCGATTTCAACCAAGTTTTGCCCCGGTCTTGGATTAATCGCCGACACAATACCATCAATGATGTAAGGATCATTGAGGAAGTTTTGACCAAAGCGTTTACGTGCTTTGTGCCCTAAGTGGACATCATTTCTCATAGTGTTCTCGAAGTTATTTCGCTTTTTTATCAACTAATTCTATTGCGTAAGCCAATGCTGTCCAGAAACTCCCTGCATCGGCTTGACCCGTTCCGGCAAGATCCAATGCGGTGCCATGATCCACCGAAGTGCGGATAAAAGGCAGCCCCAGAGTAATATTGACTGAGCGGCCAAAGCCTTTGTATTTGAGCACGGGAAGTACTTGATCATGGTACATCCCGAGTACGGCATCAGCTTGCTGCAAGTATTTTTCACTAAAAATGGTATCGGCTGGCAGTGGGCCAACCAATTGCATGCCATATTGCTCACGCAAACGCTGTAGGGTTGGAGTGATAGTTTCGATCTCCTCCATTCCTAATACACCGTCTTCACCTGCATGTGGGTTTAAGCCACACACGTAAATTTTAGGCTCAGCAATGGCAAATTTCTCGACTAAATCCTTGTGGAGAATGTGAATAATCTGTTCTAGACGTTCACTGGTAACAGCTTGTGGCACTTCTGCGAGTGGCAGATGAGTGGTTACTAGAGCTGTTCGTAAGCCTTCTGTCGCGAGCATCATCACCACTAACGGGGTGTTAGATTGTTCGGCAAAAAACTCGGTATGTCCACTGAAGGTAACCCCCGCACGGTTGATTACCCCCTTGTGCACAGGGCCGGTGACAATAGCATCAAACTCGCCATTCATACAGCCTTTTGCCGCTCTTTCCAGCGTTTTTAACACATAGTGTCCATTGGCGGGATTGAGTTGGCCTGCGGACACGGGCTCTGCTAGAGAAATATGCTCGACTAAAAGAGTGCCGGCTTGTTGTGGCTGTACTGGATTATTGTGTTGATAATCTAGTAGCTTAACATGAATGCCTAGTTGTTCAGCACGTTCGGCAAGCAAGGTTTTATCGGCACATACTACCAGTTGATGTGGCCAATCCTGCGCTGAAAGGGCGAGGACTAGATCTGGGCCAATCCCCGCAGGTTCTCCCGCAGTAACAATAATTCGTTTACTGCTCATCTTTTTCGTCCTTGAGAACTTCCACAAAGGCACTGGCACGCAGTTCTTGCAACCAAGCACTCGCTTCTTCATTGAATTTACGGTTGAACAGAATGCGATATGCCTTGTTTTTCAATGCGGAGTCAGTGCGATCGACTTCACGGCGATCTAGCACTTCAACAATGTGCCAACCATGTACGGTTTTAAATGGCTCACTGATTTGTCCAACCGGTAAGGTTTCAACTTGGTGCTTAAACTCTGGAACATACAGATCTGGCGTCTGATAGCCAAGCTCACCTTTTTGTGCCGCAGACCCCGGATCTTGACTGTACTGCTGAGCGAGCTCCGCAAAAGTGACTTCCCCATTTTTGATGCGCTGTACGAATTCATTGAGCTGTTTTTGTGCACCATCATCGCTAAGAATGATGGTTGGCTTGATCAGAATATGACGAGCATTCACTTCCGTCACGGCAACGGTTTCTAAGCCTTTTACATCGTCAATTTTTAGGATGTGAAAGCCGACACCACTGCGGAATGGGCCAATAATGCTACCTTTGTTCTGCATTTTTATCTGATCTGCAAAGATGGTCGGCATTTCTTCTTTACGCATCCATCCCCAATCGCCACCTTGTAGCGCTTTAGGTCCCTTGGAGTAGGCATAAGCCATTTGTGCAAAATCGGCACCATGCTTTAATTCATCGACCAGTTTATTGGCTAACGCTTGTGCTTCGCTCTTGTCCTGACCATCTTCAACGCGAAGTTGGATATGACTAATTTTATACTGCACTGTTGCATCGGTTTCTTTCGCTAGCAGTTCGGCTAAGGTATCGACTTCGGCTGGCAAAATATTGATGCGACGGCGAACAAGAGCGTTACGCGCATCACTGGCGGCCATCTCTTTACGTATTTGTTCACGGAACTCTGGGTAAGTGAGTCCCTCTTGGGCGACAGCGGCAATTAACTGCTCTTGGGTCTGCTGATTGCTTTTAGCGATTTCTTTGATGGTCTCGTTGAGACGGTTATCATCTATTTTTACACCGACACGTTCTGCTTCTTGTTGCTGTAAGGTGTCGATAATTAATTTTTCTAATACTTGTTCACGTAAGATAGATTCTTGGGGAAGAGGTTGGTTGGTTCTTTTTGCATTGGCTTTGAGTGTTTTAAGAGCCCCATCGACGTCACTTTGTAAGACAACGCCACTATTGACAATAACGGCGACACTATCTAGTTGTTGAGGTGCTGCATGAGCATTCAGCAGAGTCAGTGTGCCAAGAAGGCTAATTAATGTGGGTTTCCACAATTTCATGTGCAGTCCTATCTGAAATGTTGGTAGCCTGAGTTACCTCAGGCTAAGCGAATTAGTTGTTTAGGAAGAATGGGCGTCCATAACCAAGTGAATTTCCGGCACTATCTACGCCTGTCATGCTGGAACCTGCACCGATGCTAGTTCCAAAGCCGATAATCCCAATATTGAAGCTGAAGTTATTTTCATAGATTGGAGTAGCGTATGGGTCGGTCACGAAGTTGCCATCCCAGCTCTTCAGCTGGTTGCTGTAGGTGAACCCCATATACCAACAATCTGAGGTATAAGTGAGTTTCGCTAGCCACTCTAACGCTTCATCGGTGGTCAGATCATAATAATATTGACCGCTGGCAGACCATTTACGGCTCAGTTGGTAACCTGCCAAGATCCCTGCTTGCGAAATACCATCTTTAGTAATGTCATCAATGTTGGTAATGCTCTCCCCCACCGTATTCCGGATATAGTCTTTCGCAACAAAGCGATAATTACCTTGGATATAACCGCCATTAGAACGATATTCTAGCGTGCTGTTACCTAACTGAACCCCTTGGCTATCAATGTCATATTGAATTCCGCCGTGATAGAACAGATAGTCGGAAAAGTTGAAATCCATCTCGACCGCCCAAGCAGAATAACTGGACTTGTTATCTGGGTTTTTGTTGGACGGGTTGAGTTTGCTGTCCAGATAGAAAATCTGACCAAACGCGATATTGAGGCGCTCTTTATAGCTATCATCAAAGAAGCGAGACGATGCACCATAACTGATTTGGTTTGCGGATTCGATACGATCTACACCACTGTATTTACGACTGCGGAATAAGCCGTAGTAGTCAGTTTGCAATAAAGTCGAGTCGTAGAGACCGATATTGCTCTGATCTTTGTCTGGAACAAATAGATACTGAATTTTAGGTTCTAAAGTTTGGGTATAGTTGTCCAGTAGTGCTGTATCTCGCTCCAAAACTACCCCTGCAACGCTGCGAAACTCTGGGATCACTCGAGTGACACTTTCTTCCAATTGAGTATCGGTAGTGTTATCTAACTCTTGTTGATAATACGTGCCGAGTAAGCGTGCTTCGGTGGTCCAGTTCCCCCAAGTATTGCTGAGAGGGACTTTCAAACCTGGTTCAATATGCACACGAGTGGCAGATGGTTTTCCTTTTGCCTCTGTCTCAAAGCGTGAAATATGACTGATAAGATCAAAATCCAGATACTTCATTAACTCTGGAGAATAATAGTTATAGCTCAGTTGTGGCATCAAACGATACGGAAGGTTAGTGCTGGTGGTATCGTTAGTCAGCAATTGGAAATCACGCACTAGCAGCGATGAATCCCAGTTTTGGCTCCGGTAAGTCGCGCGCCCCTCTTGGATGAGTTGTCCATCTTCACGGTTGCCGATACCAGAATCTAAATCAGAGAAATAGTTAATATCGCTGACTTTGGAGTAGTCGATTTCAAACTTCCATGCTTGTTGATAAATACCGTTATGTTCATATTGAAATGCCCAACGATCGCCTTGTTCAGTGTGCAGTTGATCGTCTGGTAGATATTCAGATTTAATCTGGCCAGCACCAAAATCGGTTAGATAACGAAACACACTGTTTAACTGTGTGCCGCGTTTTTGCATATAGTTGAAGGTGGTTTCTAAGTCGTAATTGGGTGCCAAGTTCCAGTAGATAGGCACTTCAAATTCATAACCATCTCTTGAGCCGTAAGACGCGGTTGGGTAGAGGAAACCAGTTTTACGAGTGTCACCAATTGGGACGGTTAAGTAGGGGAGATAGAAAATAGGAACGTTTTGTACTTCAAGGCGTGGGTTATAGAAGGTCGCAATTTCTTCATTTTGGTCCACATCAATACTTGAAGCACGCATGCGCCACGCGTTATCCCCTTCAGGACATGAAGTGATAGAGCCATCTTCAATTTCATACACGGCCTTACCTGTTTTTGAGACATACACCGCCTCGCCACGTCCTGGTTCACATAAAAATTGGTAGCGCGTATTTTCTAAAGTCATCTCATCAGAATTGAGATGATTGGTTGCTTTGCTCGAAACGGTTTTGATTTCCCCGTCACTAAACTGAACATTACCCTCAGCCACCACAACGTTTTCTTGCTGATGTAACGTGACGTTATCGGCAGCGATACGTTTTTTGCCTTGCACGACAACAACGTTGCCTGAATAGGTCGCCTTTTGCCCATTGATTGCCTCTAGCTTATCCGCTTCGACATTGATAGGCTGTTGGTTGGGGTTAGCAGGCTCTGGCTGGTTGACTAAACACTGCTCGCCATTTGGCAGGTTTGAGTGATTGTCATCCACACTCGCTTCTGCTTGTGTCTGAGGTGCAAATAGTGCAGCGCTAATCGAGGCGGCTAAAAACGTGCGGGAAAAGCATGACATTGGGTTGTACTATCCTGTTGAACTTGATGGATTCCGAACTTAGGAGCCTGAAATATAGACGGTCCTTATCATAAAGGAAATTGGCGCTTGCGCCACTATCAGACAGCTTCACTCCAGAAAAATTCATAGATTGAGAGCACATAATGCATATTTTTGGCAAAATTTTAGGCGCTTTTTTTGGCTTCCTGTTTGGTGG
>JBOFIW010000234.1:0-6615 GCA_051650365.1 Vibrio sp.
ACAGCCAAAATACCGAGAATGACAATCACCACGACTAGTTCAATCAGGGTGAAACCGCCTTGTCTTTTCATTATTACTCTCTCTCTAATGTGAATACGCAGAATTACTGCAAGGTTACGGTCACGCGACCAGTTTTAACTTCATAAACAAATTGGTGTTGGCTACCTTTCTCATTTTGCACATAAGTGCAAGTGGCAGCACCGCTATCCGCTTTTGCCGAATACTTATAATTTGAGCTGTTAGCTGCCTCGGTTTCCGTACCGACTTGTGGCGGGTTTTGCAGCAGATTTTGCATTAAATCAATGCAAGACCCATCAGAAATCGTGTCGTCATAAGTATCATTCTTTTTCAGACCGATAGGATAACCATCACGAAAGCCGCTGGTCGCAGAGGTCGTTAACCAAAAATCGACCCCATCATAATTTACGTAAGGATCTTTGTTGGTCGTCAAGGTTGGTCTGGCTTGCGCCTCCCATTGTGCACGAGCGGAGAGTACCCCAGTAGCGAAACCACCCGCCACCCCTTCAATACTGGCTTTTTTCGCTTCATCGGTCACATCAAGAAAACGAGGCAACGCCGCCACAGCCAGTAACCCGACCACGACAATAACTATCACTAACTCGACTAACGAAAATCCCTGCTGCATTTTCTTCATATTTTTAACCTACTGACTAACGTACGCCGTGCATTATACGCTTATTTCCACACAATTCGGGTGAATAATGTCAGAAATTTCTCACAATAAAAAATCAACATTGACCGCAAAGTGGCGACCTTTCAACTCAACCTTTACTAAGGCGTTATTTTCATATTGATACTGACACCGGTATCCATTGGCTAAGTTGCCGCCATCAATAACAGGTCGCACATCCAATACTGTTACATCAGGATAAAGCAACGTTAGCAATTTTTCACAATCAACATCTTGATCTTGCTTGGGAAATAACCATCCTGTGGCGGACAAAGCTATCGTTTTACCCTCTATCTGAATTGAGGCAGGTTGTCCCTGCAAAAACCACTGCTGCTTATAAAGATTAGCACGCTCGGTCATACGCGCACTGACCACTTCAAATGCCGTTTGGAATGTATTGCGTGACATTACCTGCCACATAGAAAACAGTACACCTAGTAAGATAAACACTAACAGTACCCAAAGAATTAATCGTGCTCGCTCTAACCAATTCGCCATTATCGTCCTTTGATCGCATCCATCATGCCCCACATAGGTAGGAAAATACCGAGCGCCAATACCAAAACCATAGCAGCAACAAACACCAACAGGATGGGTTCAATTCTCGCGGTCAGAGTTTTTAAATCGTAATCCACTTCACGATCATAAAAATCAGAGACTTCAAGTAGCAGCTCATCAATACGTCCGGTTTCTTCCCCAACCGTGATCATCTGTATCACGAGTGGGGTAAATATGTTGGCGTTTATCGCCGTGACAGAAATGGAGACACCCGCTTCAATTTGGCTCTTCATTTCCAGGATTTGCTGCTCAAGAAACTTGTTATCAATCGCCTCGGCAGAAAGTGCGAGTGATTGGTTGAGCGGAACCCCCGCAGAAAGCATCAGCGAAAAAGTACGTGAAAAGCGGGACAACTGGGCGCGATTGACTATCCCCCCAACAATTGGCATACGTAAACGTAAGTGATCCCATTTGATTCGCCCTTTACTGGTATTGAGCCAAGCTCGAAAAGCAAACAGCCCCCCAATGATCATCCCGAGTAGCAACCCCCAGTAGTTGACAAAAAAATCAGAAGTCGAGATCAAAATACGCGTAGGCAGTGGCAAATCTGCCCCAAAGCGACTGAACATGCTGGTAAATTGCGGGATAACTTTAACGTTGAGAATAAACATCGCAATCACTACAAAGCTGATCACGAAGATCGGGTAGCGCATCGCGGTTTTGATCCGCTTACGTGTTTCAACTTCTTGCTCATAGTAGTTGGCAAGCTGTAAAAGCGCTTGATCCAAGCGACCTGTGTTTTCGCCCACTTGGATCATGGAAACAAATAGTGGGCTGAATACGCCTCGATGCAGTTGCATGGAGGCTGATAAGCTACGCCCGTTGGTCAACTCATTACACACTGACTCGAGTGCTTCTTTGAGCTGTTTATTATGGCAATTTTGCGTTAATCCGCGCATTGAACGCAGCAGAGGAACACCGGCTTTGGTTAAGCTAAACATCTGCCGACAAAAAATTACCAACACTTCCAGTGGAACTGCTGGTGTGAGCAAGGCTTTCCAATCAACATCAAACAGACTTTTTGATGCATCACCAAGGGCGATCGAGGTTGGGATAATGCCTTTATTTAGCAGCATTTCTGCAGCGAGTTCCTCTGTAGCCGCCTCCACAAATCCGGATGCTTTGCTACCATCGGTATTGCGGCCCTGATAATTAAATGTTGCCATGCTTAACCCTACAGATAGATCGGTTCAACAACACCGGAGGAATCGCCTTCCCCAAGCGACATGACTTCATCAAGACTTACTGTTCCTTGTAACGCTAATTCCATCGCCGAAGCCAACAGTGGCTTGTAATTCGGATTACTGCGGGCGGCTTTCGAAAATGCCACAGCATCATTGGCACGTAAGCAATCCATCATAGGCTGATCCAGCTCAAGCATTTCAAACACGCCAATCCGGCCGCGATAACCGGTTAAGTTACAGTTTTGGCAACCGCGTCCACGAGAAAATTTGGCCGTGGCTTGATTGGGAAAACGAGTCACAAGCCATTGACGTCGAGCTTCATCTACTTCGTCATGACTACTGCAGTCAGGGCAGACTTTGCGAACCAAGCGCTGCGCTATCACAGCACGTACCGCGCTCGCCACGAGATAACCAGGAGCCCCCATATCAATCAAACGCAGCGCACTATCAACGGCATCATTAGTGTGCAAAGTACTTAGCACTAAGTGGCCGGTTAAGGCGGCACGCAAACCGATCTCTACGGTTTCTTGATCACGCATCTCACCGACCAAAATAATATCAGGGTCTTGGCGTAAAAAGGTGCGCAGCAAGGTGGAGAAATCGAGGTTAATTTTCGGGTTAACTTGTACTTGGTTAACTCGTGAGATTCGATATTCGACAGGATCCTCTGCCGTAATAATTTTTTTGCCAGAGGTATTGAGTTCACTCAATGCACCATACAGGGTGGTGGTTTTTCCCGATCCCGTAGGTCCGGTGACCAAAATCATCCCATGTGGCCGTTTCAATTGATGACGTAAACGCAGCAATAAATGGGACGGAATACCAGATTCTTCAAGTTTTCTTACTCCAGCCGATTGGTTTAGCAGACGCATCACCACTGATTCACCATGCTGGATCGGCATAGTCGACATCCGGATATCCACTGACTGCCCTTTAACACGAATATTAAATCGGCCATCTTGTGGCAAACGTTTCTCGGAAATATCCAAATTCGCCATCAATTTTAAACGCAGCACCAAGGCAGAAGCGATGTTAACTTCATGCAGCAAGGTTTCATGCAATACCCCATCAATCCGTTGCCGTAAGCGCAACACCTTGGCATCTGGTTCGATATGTATATCCGATGCACCAACTTGGATCGCATCTTCAAACAGCGAATTAATCAGTTTTACTACCGTAACTTCATCACTGTCAGAATCAGTGATCTCAAAATCAAAGGTATCGTTAGTTTTGTGTTCAGCATGTAGCTGCTCAGCAAACGAAACTATTTCTTTGGTACGGCGGTAATAGCGGTCAAACCCATCCACCAACTGCTTTTCAGGGGCGATGACAAACTCAAAATCATACTCAGGCAATAGGTTTAACAACGCTTCTTGAGCAAACAGATCCGCCGGATCGCTCATCGCAATACGCAAAGTGCCATCACTGTGCCCAATCACCAATGCTCGTAAGCGTCGAGCATGCACTTCTGGCAACAAAGGAATTGCATCAATATCCACACTAGCACGACTGAGATCAATCACAGGAAGGCCAAGTTGTTGCGCCAAAAAGTTCAGTAATTGGCTTTCCGTTAGGAAGCCTAGGGTAATTAAACTGTCGCCTAAACGGCGACCGGTTTTTTTCTGTGCATCCAACGCTTGTTCAAGCTGCACCTCACTGACTATGCCTTCTTCGACTAACAGATCACCAAGGCGTTTTCTCAGTTTATTAATTGGCAC
Organism: Vibrio sp.; assembly: GCA_051650365.1. Classification (GTDB taxonomy): domain Bacteria; phylum Pseudomonadota; class Gammaproteobacteria; order Enterobacterales; family Vibrionaceae; genus Vibrio. The sequence continues at coordinate 4,152 of JBOFIW010000234.1, forward strand.
CTTGTGTCTCCTGTAAGCTGGTCAGTAATTTCAACCGTTGCTGAATAAAGGCTTGAGATTGATTTGATAAACCCACCTTACTCAGCGCTTGCTGATAAGCATGTTGCGCCGCGGACCATTGCAAAGCGCGCTCTTGTTGGATTGCTAACCCAAGCCACCAACGGCCATTATTGGGATCTTGCTCAGTCAGTTGCTGATAGCTCAGCAAAGCCATCTCATCTTGTTTGGTTTTCTGCGCTAAAGCGGCGCGTAATGACAAATAATCCACCGAGGGGTGAGGTGGCAAATGAGCCAGAGGCACCAAAGCCGCTGCGTCCTGTTTCTCTTTCAGCAATAGCCGAGCTAAAGCCAAACGCAGCACTTCACCATCAGGATTACGTTCAATTCCTACCTGCATCAGGTCAAAAGCTTTACGTCCATCCCCTTTACCGTAATAGAGGGCCGCCAGTTTTTGACGAGTAGTTTCATCATCTGGAGTATAACGTAGCGCTTCACCATACGCCTTCACTGCGGATTGGAACTCATTACTTTCCATTGCCTTTTGCGCTCGCAACAATGCTTTTTGTGCCAATTGCTCGGCGGTTAATTCGACTTGCTCAACAATCATGACAGGCTGTATGGAGGGTGGCTCAACAAATTCAGGCTCTTGAGTATTCGAAGGGGTATTTGCAGCCAAAACCATACTTGGAGCTCGTTTACTCGGCTGAGTAACCGACTTTTCTAGTAGAGTGACGGGTTGCGCTTTAGGTTGTGCCACAGCAAGTGTTTCATTTTGCTTCGGCTCACTTTTCACCGGGGTTGTATATAAGGCCACCGTTTGCTGAGTAGTTTTTTGGGTCGGTGATGGCAGTAATGTTTCTGGATAGGTTGGACTGGCTGTTGGAATATCGGTCGATTGTAAGGAAACAGACCATCCTCCTACCGCTAGGCTGGCACCAAAACCCAGTATTGCCCACAGCCAAGCCGGGCGAGATTTACTGGGTTTGACATCAATAAGTTCAATACTCGAGAGGCGAGAATGATTGGGTTTGGCACTTTTAGCCAAGGCTTGATTCACCACACTCATGGCTTACTCCATCCCCATAGCACTGGGGTTTTAAATCTGGGTTTGCAGCTATCATAAGTATCATGGATAGCAGAAAACAGATGTGACTGCCTGACCAAGGAACTCTGCTCATACCATGCTAACAACAGTGCTTTATGACAAATTTGGTTGATTAAACGTGGGATCCCTTGCGAGGCCCGCCATACTGCTTTCTTCAACGCTGGTTCAAATAAAGGGTAAGACGCTTTGGCTTTGTTTAAGCGGCTCTCAATATACACTTCAGTTTCCGCAGAATTGAGTGGACGTAAACAAGCGTTAAAGGTGATACGTTGTCGAAATTGACGCAAGTGATGCTGCGCTAAACGTGTATCCAACTCAGGCTGGCCAATCAGCACAATTTGCAACAACTTAGTCTGTTCTGTTTCCAAATTGCCAAACAAACGCAGTGTTTCAAGAGCTTCATCAGACAAAGCTTGCGCTTCATCCACTAAAGCAACAATCCGCTTGCCTTGCTGATGCAACTCAATCAACCGAGTTTGGATCTGCTCAACAATGCGTACCGCTGAATGCACATCCAGTTGTAATTCAGCCGCCACCGCTTGCCGTAATTCCTCACCAGTGAGCATAGGATTGGGTAAATAAATCAGTGCCACGTCATCACCTAAATGGGTCAGTAACATCCGGCACACCATGGTTTTTCCCGTACCCACTTCTCCGGTCAATTTACTGACTCCCTCTCCCATTTCAATGGCCGCGCTTAAGGTCTGAATCGCTTCAAAGTGCGGAGCTAAACCCAGAAACAGTTCTGTATCTGGGGTGAGGTGGAACGGCAGTTGTTCAAGACCAAAATGCGATAAATACATACGCTTACTGATTGTCTGGGAACCATTCCTGCAATAAATTGCGTGAACGCTCCAACTCTTTTTGCCAAGTATTGACCCCAACCACGGTTGGTTTTAGCAAAATCACCAGTTCCGTTTTTTGGGTGAGCTTAGTCGTGTTTCGGAATAGATGACCCAATGCAGGTACATCCCCTAAAAACGGCACTTTGGAAACTTGATCTATGGTATTGGATTTCATCAGACCACCAATGACCACCACATCGCCATCTTTAGCTCGAATCACCGAATCTGATTCTCGAATTGAACTTTTCGCCAATGGCAGTTCAATTTCTTCGCTTTTATACAAGATTTTCTTGGTTTGCTGCTCAACTTCTATCACCGCAGGGTGCACATGCAGCAACACATTGCCTTGATCATCAATTTGCGGTGTCACATCCAATGAAATACCAGAAAAGAAAGGCGTCAGCGTTATATCGGGCGATGCTTGTGCATTATCTCCAGTCCCGACTACGCTGGATAAATCTGTTACATAGTACTCATCGGTACCCACTTTAATCACTGCTTTTTGGTTATTGGA
>JBOFIW010000235.1:0-1743 GCA_051650365.1 Vibrio sp.
TACCTTGGGTTAGGACAATTTCTAATACTTGGTGCTGTAAAGCAGTGGTCACTTTACCTTGCACGGTGATCCGTTGAGGATCCAGTTGTGAATTATCTAGCATCTCCTTAGTGGCGGAGGCTGCGCGTAAAGCGGATAATTCCCAAACAGAGTGATAGAGCTCACTTAACTCCTGCGTCTTTTCACTACTAAAACTCGTAATCGAAATTGCACCAGGCACATTTTCTATCAAACGTGCAATTTTATCCAAGATCGGATCGTACTTGGGCTGAACAAAGGAGGAACTTTCGGCGAATAATACGGCATTCGCAATCGAAATTTTGACTTGTTCGCCACCTGAGTCGATCTGAATCGCTTTATCGGTTATCTCTTGTTTGAACGTGGTTTTAAGCGTACTTACCAGATTGGCCAATGCTTTCTGTTCTGCATTGTCAGCCTCCCCGTCAAGACTCTCTTTAGGTAAGGAGATCGGCTGTAGTACCACTTGTGCTAGATCATGGGTCTTGTTACTTCCAGTAATCCCAACCCCACCTTGGAATATGGGATTGTTAGAATTGGATGCGATGAGCCCTGTCGCAATTAGTGAAGATTGGATTTGTTGAATAATCTGTTCAGAAGTGTCTTTTTTGGTTGAGGCCACTGCGTATAGAACAACAAACAGTGCAAACAATAGCGTCATGAAATCAGCGTAAGAGATTAACCAGCGTTCATGATTTTCTGGTGGTTCAGCGCGCTTTTGGCGGGAGCTGTTACTTCTGGCCATTGTTGCCCTCTGGATTCAAATTGGGAAGGTATGACGTGAGTAAGCGCTGCAATTCATAACGGTTACACCCAGAATTAATGGCAAAAAGAGCGTCTTTAACCATTGCTTGATGTTGGTATAGTTGATGAGCGAAGGCCTTGTATCGGTTGCCAAACGGTAGGAAGATCAAGTTGGCCATGCCCACACCATAAATCGTTGCGACGAAAGCAACGGCGATCCCTGGCCCAAGCTTATCCGGTTGATCAAGTAGCGTCATCGCGTGTATTAAACCTAATACCGCACCGAGGATCCCCATGGTTGGACTATATCCTCCCATGGCTTCATAAATTTTTGCTGATTGTTCTATATCATGTTGCTCATGATCGATGCGGTTTCGCAGAATATCATCAATTTTGTCTTTATCTACACCGTCAACCATCAGATTAACCCCTTCAATCAAAATGGGGTCGGTTTGATTTTCCATCTCTGCTTCTAATGCCATATAACCATCTTTGCGCGCGATGTTGCAAAGATTTAACAATTGATACGCCATGGTTTCTGATGTGGGTCGAGGCGGAATAATGAGCCATACAAAACGTTGGGTAGTGGCTTTGATGGCAGTAAACGGAAATTGTACCAAGATGGCACCAAGGGATCCGCCAAGTACAATTAGGAATGCAGGCAAATTGAGCAGAGCACTTGGGTGCCCGCCTTCTAGTAAATTGGCACCGATAATAAAGGCGAGTGCAACGAAGACACCGATAAAGCTCATGAATGTGGCCTCATAAAATCCAGAGAGCAAAGTTTCAATGATAGCTAAGAGGGTGTCAAATAAAGAAATTATATAGATTTCTAAACAGCATTAAGGAATAGCCGTTTCATTGGGTTAGAAATTAATCGTGTTTGAGTTGAGCCATTTATTGGTGTAACTACAGGCTATCTAATTATAAAACAAATAGTTAGGTATTAATCTTACTATTCTGGTTTTATCTTTTTATTCT
>JBOFIW010000236.1:0-1702 GCA_051650365.1 Vibrio sp.
AATGGCAGCCGAGTGAAAATTCCGGGGTTTGTAATCCCACTGGAGGGAGATGATCAAAAAGTCACTGAATTTTTGTTAGTGCCTTACTTCGGCGCGTGTATTCACGTACCACCACCACCGCCGAACCAAATCATCTACGTGAAATTTCCCAAAGGAGCACCAGTTCAAGAGCTATGGGATGTGATTTATGTGATTGGAGAATTGAAAACCGAATCACTCAGTCATGATCTTGCTGAAACCGCCTACACCATTGTGGGAACAGAGATCGCCGAATACGACGATATGTAATAACAGATATGCCCCCCTCCCTGCGCTTACGCGGGGAGAATTACACCAAATATTTCGATAAATAAGCCAGTACCGAAAAATAACCGACAAATAAGATCACGATGGATAGGTACTTGGCCAATTTGCGCTCTTTCCAATACTTCATAGCCGCCCTCACAAATATCAATAACAACTTTAACAATTTATTATCATTTGCGATAGCACAAAATTGTGCGCTGAGTCCGAGAGTTTCACTGGCTGCTCAGCGATGAACAGAGTAAATTTTAAAGCAGACTAAAAATCGTAGCAGGGGCCTTCAGGTAGCGCATGGCGGATAATACAACGCCTGTTGTGATCGAACATGACTCTCAACAGAGCCAAGATAAACGAACTCACTCTCATTATGTTAAAGACAGCGGTAGCCGGATTCTGGTGATCGCTCGTCATCACGGCTTAGATGCTCAACTTTTAACGGAAACGCCAGAAAACAGCGCGCTAGAACGTGCTGTACAGCGCGAACGCCAACGTAAAGAACAGCGACAGAGAAATCTGGAGCAAATCATCAAGCTCGCACACAGCTCATGCCGTAATGAAACGGCGGGCGATCCAGACCAAGACTGGCTGTATCGCTTTTTCGATATGGCGCAGGATATTCATAACAGCTCGATGCAACGGTTGTGGGCACAAGTGCTGAAACGTGAAGTAACCAATCCCGGCTTTACTTCAATGAAAGCCCTGCAAGTGCTGCAAAATATGACACCTAAAGAAGCGCAGATTTTGCAACGCGCTGCTGCTCTTGCGTGCAGTTTTGGCTCAGACACCAGTTTGAAATTGCTGATTGGCTATAAAGCGCAAAATAGCTTGTTTAGTCTAGGCAAACGTATCACCACGCAAGCAATCAATATTGGTAGTCACCAACTGCCCTATTCCAGCTTGTTGGTGTTGATTGAGCTTGGCCTATTGCACGCAACGGAATTGGAGTCTGGTGAAATTGAGGCCGAACCAGCACTATTGCTCAGTTATCAAGGCAAGAATCTGCATCTGCAACCGAGCAGCAAAGGCGTGCGCCTGATCTATTATCGCTTCAGCCCAACGGGCAATGAGCTATGCCGTCTGCTGGGTAACAAACCCAACATGGCTTATTACGATCAACTGGTCGCACTATTGACTCAGAAATTCGCGGTACAGACCGAAGTGAGCAGCAACTCGATTCACCACACAGTGTGAGTTGCTTTCACAAGGCAGGATCAAAAAAGCGACCGAATGGTCGCTTTTTGCTTTTATTTACTTGTATTGACTTGGTATCTAAAGGGTTAGCCTTGGCGCTGAATGATATCGCGTTCTGCTAACGCATATAGACACTGCACCACCAACTCATCCACACTTTTTTCACCCGCAGGCAAATCAATATCAGGATTGAGCGGAGCTTCGTAAG
>JBOFIW010000237.1:0-2617 GCA_051650365.1 Vibrio sp.
AATACCATCGACAAATTGCTCAGCCACAAATTGCTTAGGTAATTGTCCTAATGTTGGAATCAAATATTGTATGGCAGTGCGAGCTTCTTCCGCGAAACGTTCTGAACGTTTTTCATCCCCCAACGCAGCAAATTTCGAGATTGACTGGTTGAGTTTTTCTAGCCAACTGGCCGCCCCTTTTAACGTGGCAGCAGCTGAGGAGTGGTCACGAGCGACTGTTGGGAGGTGGTGGGCTTCATCAAAGACGTAAATCGTTTCCTCTGGAGCAGGTAGAATGACACCTCCGCCAAGATCGGCGTCCGCCATCACTAAACTGTGGTTTGCGATGATAACATCGACTTTATCAAGCTCAGAGCGTGCTTTTTGAAATGGACAGTGGCGATGTGCACTAAAACTACCATTACAACTGTGCTTATCACTCACGATGAGCGACCAAAGCTCATCGTTAATTGGGGCTGGCCAAGCATCACGGTCACCATCCCATTTCCCTTGACTCAGAGCAGCATAAAGTTCTGTCAGTAATTCGGTATCTTGCGGCTTAGGTTTGGTTTCAAACAGCGCAATTTGTGAATCATCAGCTCCGCAGGCCACGGTTAGTCGCTCGCTGCAACAATAGCGTTGTCGGCCTTTAGCAAGAATAAATGAAAAACGTTGCTCACTGATCCGTCGAAAAAGGGGTAAATCTTTGCTGATGAGCTGTTCTTGAAGTGCCACTGTCGCTGTTGAAATCACCACTTTTCGTCTATTTGCCACCGCAACGGGGATTACTGCCATTAGATAAGAGAGAGATTTACCTATGCCTGTTCCTGCTTCCGCCACCAACATACGGGTTGATTTGTGATAAGTCCCACAAAGTGTTTTCGCTATTTCAGCGACTAGGTAATTTTGCGCTCGACGAGGAATAAAGTTTTCTAACTGGCTCTGTAAGTTTTGGTAACTGGATCGAATGGAGTCTTGGATATTTTTAGTCAGCATAGGGGTGTCCATAGTGCAATGGCGCGATGGTAGCACAGATCACGGAGTGATACCTACTTCACGAAATCGTATGCTTTTAATCGAAATATAGATCTTGTTCACAAATAAAAACTGAACCGTCAGGAACTTAAATTTATTTTGTTTTATAAAAAATATACCACTTCAAGTGGCGGGATTGTTTTTTATTAACTCCTTTTTCTTCTGTTTTATTTGTTAATTTTTAGTTTTTTATTCTGATAATTACTATCTTTTTAAAATGCATATTTTCATGTGTTTTGTTGCGAAGTGAGTCGAAAAAAACAGCGGCTGGCATGCAACCAATTGATTTTATTTGTTTTATGTTTTTTTTCTTTGTTTTTTTTATGGTATTTGACATGCAGAATATTCTTTTGCACTCTTAAGCACGAATCTAATGGCGGTGGCGACTAACCGAAGAGTTGGAAGGCCATCATCAGAAAAACAGGGAACCGGATAAGGAATTCCCAAATTAAGAAAAGGCAGTGGATTAACATGAAAAAAACTCTATTAGCACTCGCTGTGCTTGCAGCAGCAGGCTCTGTAAACGCAGCTGAAATTTTAAAGTCAGATGCAGGAACAGTCGACTTCTATGGCCAGCTACGTACTGAACTTAAATTCCTAGAAGATAAAGACGCAACTCTTGGTTCTGGTTCTTCTCGTGCTGGTGTTGATGCAAATTACACCGTAAATGACAGTCTTGCTCTGCAAGGTAAAGTTGAATTCGCTCTGAAAGACAGTGGCGATATGTATGTCCGCCAACACATTCTTGGCGTAAAAACTGATTTTGGTAAGTTCAGCTTTGGTAAGCAATGGACTACATCAGATGACGTTTATGGTGCTGACTACTCTTACTTTTTCGGTGGTACTGGTCTTCGCTACGGCACTCTGTCAGAGGCTCTGCATGATTCACAAATCAAGTACGCTCTAGAAGTGGAGAATTTCTGGGTTAAAGCTGGCTACGGCTTGACAGAAGATGATTCTAAGCAAGAGCTTGCTGAATTGTATGTTGGTGCGACTTTTGGTGATCTAGCTGTCCATGCAGGTGGTGGTCAAAACACTGACAAGAAATTCTCAGTGGGTTCAACAACAAAAGAGGTAACTAACACTTACTTCGAAGTAACAGGTGAATACACCATCGGTGATGCACTACTTGGCATCACTTACTACAATGCAGAACTAGATGCTAAAGACAGCCCTCTAGTTATTGATGAAGATGCAATTTCTGTTGCTGGTACTTATCAAGTCGCTGACAAAACTAAACTGTATGCTGGTTACGAATACGTAATGCAAGAAGCGAACAATGGTATCGACGAAGATGGTACTCTGGTTTACTTAGGCGTTGAATACAAATTTGCAAGCTGGGCACGTGTATATGCTGAATACGGCTATGGTGACGGCACGACTTTGGGTTACACCAACAAAGGTTCTGACACAGATATTAGTGCGAAAACCGTTGATAGCTCAAACAACTTCGGTATCGGTGCTCGTATTTACTGGTAAGATCCCAACCTATTTATCAGAAAAGCCCAGCGACTGCTGGGCTTTTTTATTGTGGTATGCAGGATAAGTGATTATTGTTGTTGTGCTGATTTTTATACGAAACAAGGTAGTTAAATAATGAAAT
>JBOFIW010000238.1:0-8360 GCA_051650365.1 Vibrio sp.
AAACTTAGTTCACCGATTTATCGTCTAGAACTCGCAATGGTTGGGCGGTTATTTGGGCAAGATCCGCATCTGTATGGCGATATTATTCTTTCATCCCCCGACAACATTGAGATGATTCAACGCTTTCACCGCTGTTTAAGTGAAGCAGTTGAGCTAGTAAACGCGAGAGATAAAGCCAGTTTTGTTGCTCAATTTGAACGAGTCAGCCAGTGGTTTGGTGGCTACTCACAGCAGTTTATGCATGAGAGTCAAAATTTGCTAAAGCAAGCGAATGATGCAATCCATCGTAGCTAATGCGAGTTGGGTGGATGGCAAAAGCTTAGCGTGGTTACCCCACGCTAAGTATTATTGAGGGAGCCCAAGATCAGAAAGATGTTCAATATCACGGTGAAGAAGATTGTCGTTTCCTACATTAAGCTCAACTAATCGTCTTAAATGGCTGATACTTTCAATATCAATATTGACGATGGACATGCGCATTATGCGTTCTTGTATATTGACTATCTTCGCCGTCATATGAAGCGTAACATCACTGTCAAATAACGTGAATTCGACGATAACGGGCTGCTCTTTATCTAATATTTCAGGCTTTTCTTCGGCCCATAATAGTAAGCCATGCAGTGATAAATCCTGAATACAAGTGGCTAATTGCTTATCGCCTTGACTTAAAATGGCTGGCGCTTGGTACAGAATCCGTGAAAAGCGGCGTTTCTCGATCATGACATTCTCTCAGGCAGAGGAGACTTATAGTTCAAGCATAGCAAATAGAGCATAAAATCACCGAATCTATGCAGAAATAAGCTTGTTTAGTCACACTGTATATGAGCAGAGTCGATGGTATTCCTGATATAGAGAGAAAAGAAAAGGCCACTAAATGGCCTTTTCTAGTAGTGTAAGTTTAGTTCAGGATGATGAGCTAAACGAAGAGTTGTTACCGCGTTATCAATTATTTGGTAATGCGCTTGTATTTGATGCGGTGAGGCTCAGCCGCTTGGGCTCCAAGAGTTTGTTTCAACCAATCCATGTATTCAGTGTAGTTACCTTCGTAGAAGTTCACTTTACCTTCATCACGGTAATCGAGGATGTGGGTGGCTATACGGTCTAGGAACCAGCGGTCATGCGAGATCACCATGGCACAGCCTGGGAACTCAAGCAATGCTTCTTCTAGAGCTCGTAGCGTTTCTACGTCGAGATCGTTGGTTGGCTCATCGAGTAATAGTACGTTGCCGCCTGCTTTAAGCAGTTTCGCTAAGTGAACACGGTTGCGTTCACCACCAGACAACTCGCCAATCACTTTTTGCTGATCCACACCTTTGAAGTTAAAGCGTGAACAGTATGCACGAGCAGGGATTTCGAAGTTGTTGATACGGATGATATCCGCACCTTCCGAAATTTCTTGGAATACGGTGTGCTTGTCGTTCATGCTGTCACGGAACTGATCTACCGAGGCCAGCTTAACAGTATCACCTAGCTCGATCGTGCCTGAATCTGGCTGTTCTACACCGCTCAACATCTTGAATAGGGTTGATTTACCAGCTCCGTTCGGGCCGATGATGCCCACAATCGCGCCTTTCGGCATGCTGAAGGAAAGATCATCAATCAGTACACGGCCATCGAATGATTTGGTGAGGTTTTTCACCTCAATCACTTTGTCACCTAAGCGCTCACCTGGCGGGATAAACAGTTCGTTAGTTTCGTTACGTTTTTGGTGCTCAGTATTTTGCAGCTCTTCAAAACGAGCCATACGTGCTTTCGATTTAGCCTGACGGCCTTTAGGATTCTGACGAACCCATTCCAGCTCTTTCTCAATAGTTTTCTGGCGGGCTTTTTCTTGAGATGCTTCTTGTTTCAGACGCGCATCTTTTTGCTCTAACCATGAAGTGTAGTTACCTTGCCATGGAATACCTTCACCACGGTCAAGCTCTAGAATCCAGCCTGCGGCGTTATCTAAGAAGTAACGGTCGTGGGTAATCGCGACCACTGTACCTGAGTAATCCACCAAGAAACGCTCCAACCAAGCGACAGATTCAGCATCTAGGTGGTTGGTTGGTTCATCGAGCAATAGCATATCTGGGTTTTCTAGCAACAAACGACAGATAGCCACACGGCGGCGCTCACCACCCGACAGGAATTTCACTTGCGCATCCCATTCAGGCAGACGTAGCGCATCGGCAGCACGCTCTAGTGCGTTATCTAGGTTGTGACCATTTTTCGCTTGGATCAGTGCTTCAAGTTCACCTTGTTCTTTTGCCAGAGCATCAAAATCAGCATCTGGCTCGGCGTATGCTGCATAAACTTCATCAAGACGTTTTAGAGCATGAGCGACATCAGCAACGGCTTCTTCAACCACTTCACGTACGGTTTTACTCTCGTCGAGTTTGGGTTCCTGAGGCAGGTAACCCACCTTAAGGCCTGGTTGCGGACGAGCTTCACCATCAATGTCTTTGTCAATGCCTGCCATGATACGCAACAGGGTTGACTTACCCGCGCCGTTAAGGCCTAGTACGCCGATTTTGGCACCAGGGAAGAAACTCAAGGAGATATCTTTCAGAATTTGACGCTTAGGTGGCACAATCTTGCTCACCCGAGACATGGTATATACGTATTCAGCCATTGCCGATCGTTCCTAATCTTTCAAACGGAATAAAGTCGTTATTCTATACCAAAGACAGGCGTTTTGTTACTAGAGCTCCCGCTTTTCGACCTGAGTAAAAAATTCTTGATCAATTTCTTATCTAATGAGAGTAGAGAACGAACTCTTTGCACTCTATTAATACAATTAAGTCAAATTAACCAAGATCTTAATGATGAAAGAATTCATTAGTATTCAAGTGGGTTATTTCATTGTTCGCGATGATGGGAAATTAAACACAATGTTGCATTATTTGCGTTAAGTTTACTTCACTTGTCTTTACATTTAAGGCGAGATTAAGCGTAATGAATTGTTTTCACACTGATTTTAAGGAAGAGATCTCATGATTTGCCTGACGGTATTTAAGCCGCGTAGCCTTGCTTCGATCTTGATATTCACCGCGGCATGTGCTGTGGGTTCAGCTAGTGCCAGTGCTTTGGATTTAGAGGCGCAGAGAGCTCAATATGATAAAGCGCAGCGTTGGTTGGATGAAAAGAACCTCTCGGAATATCAACGCATTCGCAAGCAGATAGCAAGCTATCCACTAACCCCTTATCTCGATTATCGGGCATTCTTGATTGATCTTGGTAATAAGCCACCGATCGCGGTGCGTAATTTTATTGATAGCCACCAAGAGTATCCTTTTTCTAGCCGAGTTAGCGCGCCTTATCTTGATGCTTTGGCGCAAAATAAAAAATGGGCAGCGTTGCTGCAATTTCAGACCCAGCTACCCAATGGCGAGACGTATCAATGCCACTACTACAACGCAAAATTGCAAACCGGAAAGCGTAATGAAGCTTTCGAAGGCGCTAAAAAACTGTGGCTAAATGGAGCAAGTATTGCCGATGCTTGTGATCCACTATTTAAGGAGTGGGAACGTGTTGGGGGATTGACGGATGAGTGGGTGTTAAAACGAAGCTTGCTCGCGTTTGAAGGACGTAATCGAAATCTGATGGTTTATCTGCAGAAAAAGTTGGATGGCAAAAAATCGCAAGCCAAAGCACAAGCCATGTTAGAACTATTTGATAAGCCGGAGAGAGTACTGGTATATAGCCGCAAGGCTCCACAAAACACCACCAATCAAAAACTGGCGGAATTGGCTTTACAAAAATGGGCAAGATCTGAGCCTGAGGCTGCTCAATCAGCTCTAAACGATGTGGCTAAAGCCCAAGCTTGGAATCAAGAACAAAAAAGCCAATTGGCACAGTTTATTGCGTTTCGCTTGATGGATACTGAAGAGTTGGCTCTTGCTAAGTGGCGTGATGAGGTGGTTCGTCAAAGTAAAAACGTTCGCTTGATTGAAACTCGAACCCGTTTAGCGCTGCGTGAGAATAATTGGCGAGATTTGGCTCAATGGATTTCTGTGTTACCAGAGCTGGAACGGAGTTCATTACGTTGGCAATATTGGCAAGGACGTAGTGAAATTGTTTTGGGTAAGAAAAAGGAAGGAGCTGAACGTCTAAAAACTTTGCTAGGGCAGCGTAGTTTTTACAGTGTTGCCGCAGCCAAGTTTCTACAGCAATCGGTGAGTTATCCAACGAGCACCATCAGTTTGGATAAAAAAGTGCTCAAACCACATCAAAAAGCTTTAGCACGCATTGATGAACTGATCGCACTCGATAAAGTGGTTGCTGCAAAAAGTGAATGGCGTTGGTTGCTCGATCGTGTCGCGCAGAAAGATAAAGAGATGTTAGCTGCGTATGCTGCTAATGTCGGTTGGTATCAGATGACGATTACGGCGACAATTTCCGCTAGCCTTTGGGATAATAATCAATTGCGCTTCCCTGTGGTTCATCAAAACTTGTTTAAACTGCATGGACAGAAAAATGGTATAGACCCTATTACCTTGATATCTCTGGCCAGACAAGAGAGCGCTCTCAATCCTGATGCGCAATCGCCTGTGGGGGCACGTGGTCTGATGCAAATCATGCCTGATACAGCGCGCTATACGGCCAGAAAATATCAGTTGAGTTATTCTAATCCCGATGAGTTGTACCAAGTTGGCAAGAATATCGAAATAGGTAGCCGTTACTTGAGTAGTCTATTGAAGCGCTATGATCACAACCGAATTTTGGCTTTTGCTGCTTATAATGCAGGGCCGAGTCGAGTCGATAACTGGCTCAAACGTAGCCAAGGAAGACTCGATGCATATGGCTTTATCGAAGCGATTCCCTTTGCTGAAACCCGTGGCTATGTGCAGAACATTTTGATGTTTGAAACCTATTACCGAGATCTGCTGGGAGTGCAGGGGCATTTTCTTAATGAGCATGAGTTAAATACAAAGTATTGATTCCTCAACTTGCTGCACTACAATAAGTCGGTGTATCACTTAACGAGTACAACCATGGTACAACAACCTTATTACAGTGAATGGCAGCAAGTTTTGGAGTTGGTCAAGCAGGCGGTGCAAGAAGAACAGCATGAAATGTTGCTGACTTTACTTATGACACCAGATGAGCGTGACGCGCTTGTTGCTCGGGTTAATATTGTGCATGAGTTATTGAGTGGCGAAATGTCGCAGCGTCAAATTAGCCAGATGCTTGGAGTGGGGATTGCGACTATCACTCGAGGCTCAAATGAGCTCAAATTACGTTCTGAGGAAGAAAAAGCAGCGTTGGCAGAGTTATTGATGTTGCCTAAACAGTAAGACTGGCTTCATTTTATATTCGATGAGAGCGTATGGCTTGAGAATTCTCAAGCCATATTACCGATTAAACACAAGGGTAGTGCTCTGGGTTGAGAAAAGGGATCAGAGCCAGAATCAAAGCCTGATGGTAGACAGTGCTTCGAGTGAGATGATGCTGTGTTAATAAACCAATTGCCCCACCTTTTTGTTTGATATTTTCTGTACCAAACACTTCATCCATGACATCTCCTAGCTCATTAGCTTGTTGTAATCGCTCAAGAACCGCAGGTGGAAGCATTAAGCAGGCACTACGAGATTCTCCCCGTTGATTGGCAGATTCGATAATTATCCAAGCAAAAGTTTTGTTGTTTTCAATTCCAGCTTCTAACCCAACATAGTAATCTGCCTGAGGATGGTGCAGTTTGGCATTTTTAACTCGGTTGAGTGCACCGAGTTTAGTTTCTGCATCGCTCATTGGTTGATCGGCGACACCACTAGCAACCGATACCCCAATAAACTCCCAATCTTGTTCTGGAAAAACCGTGTTGAATGCACTTCTAACGGCATTCACTTTGGCGGGGTTTTGCGAGGCAATGATGATCTTGCGCATAATTCTTTTTTTTCTGGTTTGGTGAATGCAACCACTGGTGAATTTCAGCAAGATTCATCGGATGGCCAAAATAATAACCTTGCATATAGTCACAGCGATAATCAGCTAGCCATTGGTACATGGTCTCACTTTCTATGCCTTCTGCGGTGACTTTCATCTTTTGTGAATGACATAGATCGATTAGAGGGCGGATAACATTCTGCTTATTGGTAGCGATGAGTGTATCCAAAAATTGGCGATCAAACTTAATTTTTTGTACCGGATATTGAACTAATTGAGAAATAGAGGTGTATCCAGAGCCAAAATCATCAATAGTGAGACCATAACCCAAAAGAGATAACTCATGGAGTAGAGGGAAACTTTGTGAGTCAGCTGCAAAGGTTTCTGTGATTTCAAAGTCTACCCATTGCGGTGTAACTCCAAATTGTTTGGCTTGCTGGTGGATGTATTGCGCCAGTTTCAATGAGTTGAGCTCGGCTGAGGAAAGATTAATGGACACCTGGATCGGATCATTAAACATGGCTTGTAGAGTAGAAAACTCTCGAAAAGCTTGAGTGACCACCCAACGATCTATCGTGCCAAACAGCCCAGTTTGTTCGGCGATAGGGATAAACTCCTCAGGTGAAATTTCTCCCAGTAACTCGGATTGCCAACGTAGCAAAACTTCAAAACCGACTAAACGTTTACTTGAACAGGTGAAGTAGGGTTGATAAACCAACTTGAACTCTTGATCGAAGAGACCTAAACGTAAAGCTCGCTCAATGTTATTTCGACGTTGTACGATTTGATCCAAGGCTTGTGAATAATAGGCAATTTGGTTTTTACCTGCATTTTTGGCTTGATACATAGCGGTATCTGCGTTGAGCAGTAATTTTTCAATGTGCTCGCCATCGTTAGGAAATGTTGCAATGCCAATGCTGGCGGTAATCGGAAAATGGCTCAGTGGAGAGTTATCCTGATTTTGAATCGGTGCCAGTATGCGTTGGGCAAAGATGCTTGCGCAATCACTAAACCGCTTCGGTGCTACCAATAAAATGGCAAATTCATCACCAGACAGGCGAGCTGCAATACTGTAGGCATTGTGGCTAGCTTCAAAGTTTTTACATAGTTGGCGGACGTGGGAGGCAAAGCTGACTAAGAGTGAGTCTCCAATCTGGTGGCCATACTTATCGTTGACATATTTGAAGTTATCTAAATCTATATACAGTACCCAGATATGTTGAGTGTCATAGCATCGAGACAATAAGAGATCGGCTTGAACTTGAAACTGGTAGCGGTTGGCTAACTTAGTTAGGTGATCATTTTCAGCTAACGCTTTTGTTCGTTGATAAGTGGAATGTAATTCGGTGTACATGGCATAAAAACGAGAGGAGAGCCGCCCAATCTCATCATTCGTATTTAATTTTTCAATGTTTTTGCGTTGATTATTTTCGACCTCCTCTAACTGTTTATCCAAATTGAGTATGGGGTTAATTACATGACGATAGAGGAGAAGTAAAAGGAGTAATACAGTAACGAGTGCTGAGATCCCAAACGATAGTAAGAGCTCATGTTGAATCGAGCGGAGCTTGATTTTAATTAGTCGTGGTGCTGGATCTAAAACAGCATAAAACTTGGGCTGTAACTCGACAGATTGAGTTAACCCGATCCGATAACGAGGGGGCGTGTCAGTAAAAAAAATTGGGCTTTGGTTATCAACTTCAATTTTCTTACGTAGTTGGTTGAACTGATCGAGTTCTACATAGACGACTACAAAAAAAACATTTTGCCGATTGTAACTCAAAGGTGTGGAGAGTGTTTGGGTGTCTAGCATGTCATAACGCACCAATATACCTTCGCCTTGAGAATTGGTCGTGTAGCTAATATCAGAGGTATTTTGTGTGGATTGTAATCGTTGTTTGACGTAGCCCCTCACTTTGGGATCGATTTCAGCAAAAGGGTCGGAGCTGTTTTCTGCGTAGTAGAGAAGTTCTTCGTTACCATTGAGAATGGCAAGCGAAACGGGCTGTCCGTCACTACGTTCTAAGATGTGCAGCGTTTCACGTAAGTTATCAACCAATTCCATTTCCCGATAGGGATTTTTTTCTAAGGAAAAGTAGTGGCGAATTATGTCGCTTTTAGCCAACGTGAAGGCATAACTGTTAACGAGGGCTTGGGCTTGCTGATAATGACTGGCTAACTTTTCGATATTTAACTGTAGGTAACTATCAGTTTTTTTCAGTAAAGCGTTTTTCTGACTTGTGTAAATAATGTAGCTTGAGGCCGCTGCACTCAAGAGGATCACAGGCGCAATCAGTAATAGAATTCTATGGTTTAGTTTCATATTGATGAGTCACGCTGCTGATGATTTTTGCTCGTAAGCTGAGGTTTTTTGCCGAAAGTTCACTGTCTATAATGCCTTCCACAAGGCGCGGCTCCGGAAGGTAAATGGAATGATCTTCGCGGTGTTCATTGGGAAGTAAAGCTCGTGCTTTATAGTTTGGAGTGGCGGC
>JBOFIW010000239.1:0-3120 GCA_051650365.1 Vibrio sp.
GCACTGGTCACTTATAGCCAAATGCTCTACCAAGAGTTGCTGCCTTTTAATGTGCGGGTATGTTGTTTATGTCCAAGCGTTGTTGATACAGACATGACCAATGATGGACGGATTGCGAACAATCTTAAAATTGATCCGCAAGATTTGAGGAACGCGATCGATTTTGTGCGTCAGCTTTCTCCCGCCGCTTCAATGTCTGTTTTGCCGATCCGCTGTAAAGTCATTGACTTAGAAAAACAGAAAGCCTAACGCTCAACTCCATTTCATTTTCTATAAAGCGCTGATGTACATCATTTTGCTCCATCAGCGCTTAACGGTTAAGTCAATATCGCGTTGATCACACTAAAATTATTGCCCAATTACGCCACACACGATACGAGCACCACCGCCACCTAAGGCCATTGGGTGATCGGAGTGGTTATCACCACCAGCGTGAACCATCAAAGCTTTGCCTTTTATTTCTTCCATTTTAAAACGTGGTGCCAATACTGGTTGATTTGCTTGGCCTTGTGCATCCACGTACAAAGCTGGGAGATCCCCTAAGTGATTGTCATTAGTCCATGGATATCCATGTTGACCAGTATTCTGAGGGTCATAATGCCCACCTGCAGCACCACCTAATACCGTTTTACCATCTTTGGTCGTGGTACCACATGACCCATTTGCATGTACATGAAAACCATGCATCCCCATAGGCAATCCCGCCAGCTGTGGCGTAAAAATCGTGCCATATGCACTGTCACTTAGTATGACAGTACCGACGGATTGACCAGTATTTAGATCCGTCATAGGCACCGTGATGTTTTGCGCAAAAGCAGGTTGAGCAAGCAAAGCCACAGCAGCGAGTAATGTGTATTTATTCATTTTAGGCATCCTTATTTATAAGTGGTGAATAACGTATTCCAACTAGCTTAGTTGAGAGATTGCGGTTGTGTTTGAGACTGCGCTGCCATTTTCTCTTGATGCAGCATTTTTAATGTATCGGATTGACCGTATAACAGGGCAAATTCTGCTACCGATAACCCTGCTTTATTGCGTATATCATCGGCACATTCCGCTTGATACAAGGTTCGAGCGATCTGTATTTCTCGTTTGAGTAGTGCGCCCATTAAAGCAGTATTGCCGCGTTTATCTTGCAAACATGGATTGGCACCAGAGCGTAACAACAATTCTACGGTTGGGGCGTTACCTTGATAAGCCGCCACCATTAATGCGGTGTAGCTTTCACGGTTTCGCTGATCGATGGGAAATCCAGCGGACAGAAATTCACTAACCACTTCATTATTACCAGTTCTCGCCGCGGCAAAATAGAGCGAGATAAGGGATTGATATTCTTGAGCTGAATCTGATGGAGTTGCCACGGATGGATCCGCTGCCGCCAAGCTCATGCTGGATACGACCAGCCCCACTAAGGCTGCTTTCTTTAGCCATTTCATTCAGCGTCTCCTTTCTTTCGGTAAGATGCCCCACAAGAGCCCTATTTTCTGGGCAGAAAAGAGCAGATGTATCTCTTGTGGGGCAAATTGGTGGATTACATCCGTACTTTGTTCATCACTTTTTGCAAATCGGAGTGAGTCGCTTCGGCTAAACGAGTCCCGTAGTCTTTATCTGCACGATAAAAATGGCTAATCATGGTGGTTTTGATCTCTTCATCGGTCACTTTGTTAAGGTCACCCGCCAAGTTTGTAATCAGATCTTGTTTATCCTGCTCACTTAAGCTGCGATACAGCACGCCTGCTTGATAGAAGTTGCGTGGATTGCTGATCGCTTTTTGCTGCACAGTGCCAACAAGTTTGGTTTGTACGGCTTTGAATTCAGAATTTTCCTTAAGCTCAAGCTTACGGCTTGGCTCGTAGTTAACATCCGAATCAGTTTGTGCGTTATTACTTGCCCCCTCTTGGTTGTGGCTATTTACTTCCGCTAACGGGCGGTTGATTGGCAGTTGGAACAAGTTTGCCCCAACGCGATAAAGCTGCGTATCGGCATAAGCAAACAATCGACCTTGCAACAGGCGATCTTCCGATGGCTCAATACCTGGGATCAGGTTTGATGGCGCAAATGCCGACTGTTCGGTTTCCAAGAAGAAGTTATCAGGCACTTTGTTCAGGGTCATCGTACCGACTTTCTTCTCTGGCACATCCAACCAGACTTTGGTGGCATCTAATCCGTTGTAATCCAGTTTGCTCAACTGTTCAGGGCTCAATACTTTCACATAGAGATCCCATTTCGGGTGGTTGCCCGCATTGATTTGCTGGTACAGATCATGGGTCAGGTGATTAAAATCTTGTCCCTGAACTTTCGCCACTTCATCAGGGCGTAAACTTTCGATCCCTTGCTGGCTTTTCCAATGGAATTTCACGTAGTTCACATCGCCTTTTTTATTGATCCATTTGTAAGCGTGAACCCCAAAGCCATCCATTGTCCGATAGCTTGCTGGTGTACCTAAGTTGGTGTACACCCACGTCAACATATGTGTTGACCCCGGCTCATGGCTAAAGAAGTCAAAAAATCGGTTCGGATCTTGAATATTGGTTACCGGTGATGGTTTTAGTGAATGAACCATATCCGGAAATTTGATCGAATCGCGAATGAAAAACACTGGCAGGTTGTTCCCTACCAAATCCCAGTTGCCTTGTTCGGTATAAAATTTGGTCGCAAAACCTCGAGGATCGCGCAGCGTTTCTGGCGAACCTTTTGAGTGAATCACTGTTGAAAAACGCACAAATACCGGCGTGACTTTGCCTTTACCCGCAAAAGGTGCTGATAGTGTCAGCTCACTAAAATCACCGGATGCGACAAACTCACCATGCGCGCCTGTTCCTCTGGCGTGTACTACGCGCTCAGGAATACGTTCTCTGGCAAAACGCTGCAGTTTTTGGATCAGATGAACGTCTTGCAGTAACACACTGCCATTATCACCTGCCGTGATGGAATTTTGGTTATCGCCAACCGGCGCACCATTGTCTCGTGTCAGAGTTTGTGCCTGTACGGATGCGGTCACTAACCCCATTGAAATAATTAAAAAGCTTTTTGACATTTGCATGGTTGCTCTCCAATGCGACCTGCCATTCTGACCGACGTTGCGGAGAATGAAGAAATCAAAAGCTCTTTTCTGCCCAA
>JBOFIW010000240.1:0-2303 GCA_051650365.1 Vibrio sp.
GAGGCAATTGGCCGATTTTTTGCCCTGCGCTATCGGCCATGACCACGCTGAAACGCTCTCGCCCCTCAATCGCGCAACCAATTAAGGCACACGCGGATGATGGTGTGGAGCTACAAGCATTGACCAGCCAAGGCGTACAGCCACCAAACAGTGCCGCTTTCAGCAAATTGCGGCGAGTTGCATCAGTCACCATCGGTTGCATTAAACCCAATCACCACGCCAAGCCCCACTGCCACTTCATCGTGCAACAAATAGTTCAGTTGCTCGAACTTATCACGCAGCACTAACACCTCTCGATACCCTGCTTTGGTTTGCAGCATGTCAAACAGGCTAGCTTGTTGCGGCCATGTTTCGATAATCCCCGCGAGCTGATTGGAGACGCGATCTGCCGTCGTCACCATACCTTGTTCGCGCAGCATGGCATCCAGCCCTTGTCCATCGGCATGATACAACGCCTGAATCGCTAGCAAGTTATAGCGCATATTACTGAGCGAGGTTTTAGAACGCCATGATTCGGAAAAATACGGCCGTGGCTGACCAATATTCGCCAGTGGTCGATTAAGTTTAGAGAGAGCAAACTCAAGTTGATTAGAAAGCAGAGCAATGTACTCGGCTCGCCACGCTTGTTCATCCAGCGTTTGCCATGGGTTATCTTGCCAAGCCTGAGCAATGTTTTGCGCATTGCGCTGCACATGGTGGCTAATCGCCATCGCGGTAGCGCATGCCTGTTGTGGCTCAGTCAATAAAGCCGATTTGCTATCGAAGATCAGCCATTCCAATGCACCCAAACCTTGCACCGCAACACTCTGTTTTGCGATGTCATCCGCCGTCCATGTTTGAGGCTTAGCCAGTAACTGCTTCATCTTATGCCCAGTGGTATCTTTTTTATCAGGCCAAAACTGCATGTTCCAACTTAGATCCAGCGCCGCACTCGGGCCACGCTGCTGGCCTTGCAAGCGCATCCACGCCTGCATACTGGCTTGCCACTGCTGTTTAAGTAATGTGGTGTCTCCATTCGGCGCTTGGCAATATTGAGTCACACTCTGCTGCAACTGTCCGGTCTGCTCAGCGAGAGTTTCTGCATATTCACGTTCTAACTCGAACACCGCTTGGCTGGAATGGTCAGGATTTGAGGCACTCTGACACGCGGTCAGTAGCGACAGAGCTAAAAGAGTCAGCGTTTTTTTCATCCTCATCTCCTAAAGCGAATTCAAAAAGGCAATCAGCGCTTCACGCTGTGCTTTATCAAATTGCAGTACTTTGTCGCGACTCGCTTGCGCTTCACCACCGTGCCACAGTATCGCTTCCATCACGTTGCGCGCTCGACCATCATGCAAGAAATAGGTGTGTCCATTCACCTCTTGGGTATAACCGATCCCCCACAAAGGTGCGGTACGCCACTCACGTGCGGATGCTAACGCTTCTGGGCGACCATCACTCAAGCCTTCGCCCATATCGTGCAACAGCAGATCCGTGTAAGGCTGAACACGCTGCTTTGAGAGGGCAGGACGATCGGCATTTTCCTGAGTCACTACCTCTGTTTTATGACAAGACTGGCAGCCCGCTTGGGCAAACAGTTTTTCACCCAATTGCACCTGAGGCTCTTGCACGTTGCGACGCACGGGAACCGCTAAGTGCTGAGCATAAAACTCCACGAAATCCAAAATGTTGTCACTCACCTCTGGTGAACCACCGTTCGGCAATTCGCGGCATAGCGTCTGTTTTTCTGTGCAGTTTTCTTGTGGAAATAGGTGGCTGGTTAAACCCAGATCGCCATTAAAGGCGGCCGCATTTTGCTGCATGATGTTGGGTTGCCCTGCTTTCCAACCAAAACGGCCAATCGCAGTTTCACCGGTTCGTACATCTCGGACTTGGTTGACTCGTCCAGAAATGCCATCACCATCGCGATCTTCTGGATCTGCCCACTCCAGTATGGTTTGGTCTGCAATCCCTTCCAAAAGCCCAAGTCCAATCATTGGTGGCGCTACCCGCGCCGACATTTGTACATCCGGATGCATGTCGCCATAAGCGAGATCCAAGATTTTCAAATTCGGTTTACGTAAGGCGACAGGCGTACCGTCAGCGAAAGTAACCACCACTTCATCATAAGTGATATGAATGCGCCCTTCGGATTTTTGATCTGGCAGCGCAAAATCTTGTAGCTGACCACCATAGGTGGGTTCAGGCACAACGCCATTGAGGGCATAAGTCGCTTTCTGTTGCTCAGTCACGGCCGGAATACTCAAGCGCACTAACATGGACACCGCATGGGTATCATTAGGTTCCGGTGGATGACCGCGCCC
>JBOFIW010000241.1:0-10126 GCA_051650365.1 Vibrio sp.
ACCTGACGTTCCAATCCGGCTGGATCTTGCTGAGTAAACGCGGTCACTCCGGCTCGGTTAGCTGCATCTATCACTTCACGATCATCAGCCAGTGGTCTGCCCAGTGTAATGTTGTCACGAATCGAACCGTAAAACAGAACACTGTCTTGTGGTACACAACCTATGTTGCGGCGGATATCAATATGATGTAGTTGTGAGATATCCGTATCGTCAATACGCACGTGGCCTTCCGTGGGTTTATAAAGTCCCATGATCAGCCGTTCTAATGTGGTTTTTCCGGAGCCAATCCGGCCAATGATCGCTACTTTCTCTCCCGGATGAACCGTGAGGCTGAGATCTCGAACCGAGGCAATTGGTGAATTGGGGTAGTGGAAGGTCACACGATCCAGTTCAATTTTACCTTGAATGATAGGACGGTGGATGTAGCGTTTACCTTCTTCCTGTTCATCGGGCATCGACATCACTTGCTCGATGATAGTCATAGAGGATTTCGCTTGGTTGTAACGAGTAGAAAGTAGGGAGAGTTGCACTAAGGGGCTAATTGCGCGGCCACTGAGCATGGTGGCAGCAATCAATCCCCCCATGGTCAAATCTCCATTGGAAATCAAATATACCCCCACGATAATCATACCGATGTTGGCCGTTTGTTGAACAAAGCCAGCAGTATTTTGAATGCTATCGGTAATACGGCGACTAGTAATGTTCCAATTGGCCATGTGGGCTACGGCCTCTTCCCAGCGATATTGGAACTGCCCTTGTGCTCCAAACAGTTTAACAGTTTCTAAGCCATATAAGCTTTCGATCAAATTAGCGTATTTCTGAGAGGCAAGCCTTGAGCCTTCTTCGATGGCACGTCTGAGTCGGCCTTGGATCATGACTGAATAGATTACTAAGATCAGTACGCCGATAATGGGAACCCAAACTAGATGTCCAGCCATTAACCAGATCAACACTAAAAATAGCAGGGCAAATGGCAGATCAATCAGCGCAGAGATGGTAGCGGAAGTGAAAAACTCGCGAATAGATTCAAATTCTTGTAAATGTCGTGCAAAGGCACCAACCGAAGGTGGGCGAGCTTCCATTCGAATGCCCATAACTTTGCTAAACAATTTAGAAGAGATCAGGATGTCCGATTTTTTGCCTGCCACATCAATAAAATAGTTGCGCAGCATTTTGAACACAAAGTCGAACAAAAAGATCACCAAGATACCACTTGAGAGCACCCATAAGGTCTCAAACGCGAGGTTAGGCACTACCTTGTCATACACAATTCGTGAAAACATTGGTGCGGCAATGGCAAACATGTTGATCAAGAGTGAAGCAATCAAGACATCTCGATAAATGTGTTTTGATTTGAAAATAGTACCCCAAAACCAGTGGCCATCTTTGGGTTTGAGCACTTCGGGTGAGCGTTCATCAAAGCGAAACTGCTTTTTAACCATAAAGTAACGGCCAATGTACAGTGCTTCCAAATCATCGAGTGGGTAAGCAACGGGCACCATTCCCGATTCTGCTGTGACAATTTCTGCTTCTTTGGATTCTGCATTGATGCTGTTGAGTACGCAGGCTTCTCCCCCTTTGAGTAGTAGTACCACCGGAAAAACCAGCTGGGGAATCGTGTCTAATGAAGAGCGATTTTCTTTGGCTATCAATCCCGCTCTTTCTGCTGAACGAGGAAAAAGAAAAGGCGTCAGCTTGCCATCAGCTAAAGGTAAACCGCTGATCAGAGCTTCAGGAGAATTCGCTAAGCCGTAATAACGGCTTACGTACACCAGCGAATTAAGTAATGTATCTTGCATGCCTGTGGCCTTGGTTACTTATCAACAATGAAGCCTTGGAAAACTTCGATAAAGTGTTCAGAGAGAAAATCGAGCTGGGTCTGGGTTTCCACTCGCGATGCAATGGTCGTAACCCCCAAGTTGTGTGCCGTACGCGAAATAGAGGTCAGAGTAAATTTCTGACGTTCATTATCCAAGTTATGGGTGAACAGATAATCCAATTTCACGTACTTAGGACGGAACTCGTTAATGTAATCGAGAGATTGGAAGTTACGTCCATAGTTGTCCACGCCAAAATCCGCCCCCGCATTACGCACAGCGTTACAAAATAGAGCGGTGTAATGGGGTTCGTTGACAAAGCAGCCTTCTGGAATTTCAAAGTGCAACAGATGAGTGATGGAGAGATGCTTACTCAAGGTTTGACTGATCCAGCGGATAAAGCTAGGTTGAGAAATGCTGTTTTGAGTGATGTTGATCGCCAGTGGTTCAGTTTGCTCCCCACTTTCAAGTAAACCAAGCACTTGTTCAATCACATACTGATCAAAGATATGACTCGCATTGAGCTGTTCAAGGGCGAACAAGAATTGGTTTGCGCTGTAGCGGACACCGTCTTTTTCGAACGCAGAGAAAACTTCACGGTGGAAGGTTTTTCCCCAACTGCAATTGGCCGCTTGGAAGCGGAAGGTGAACCAATCGTTATGAATGGCTTCTTCAACCAAGGTTTTCCACTGCTGCTTACCTAAAATCACTTTATCAGTATCACTGCTGATAAAGCCGTAGTTGAGCTCTGGGTTGGCTTTGGCTTTAGCGACAGCATTATCTAATAGCGAAAGCAGCTGTGTTGTGGTGGATTGGCGTTTATTGCTCACCACACCCAGTGACAGATTGGCTTTTGCCATGCCTGTTGGGTCGGGGTTGATATCCTCCACACAAGTCACAATGCTATCAGCAACGATTTTGAGCTCACTTTCATCGGAATTTGGCATGATGATGCCAAACTCATAAGTGGAGATACGCGCAATCGAAATATCTTTTGTGGTAATCGAGTTTTTCAGACGTTCAGCAAGCTCACGGACCATGCCATCACCCGCTTCATAGCCTTTATCTTCGTACAGCTCTTTAATGAATTCTGCTTGTAGAATTGCCACACCACCAATGCCACTTTCTGAAAGCCAGCCACTCAATTGACTCATGTAATACGCTCGGTTACCCAGATGGGAAACAGGGTCAAGGTAGGCTCTTTCACGCAGCTGTTGTGCTTCTTTCGCCTGAGCTTTAAATGCTTTTTCTACCTGCTCAGACATTTTGTTGATGCCATCTACCACATAGATCAAATCCTGTGTATTGGGGCGGGGTAATGGTTCACCAAATTGATTGTTGGCGACTTGCTCCATCTTATTGACGATCAACTGCAATGGTTTGAGTGAGCGTTTCAGAATAAAGGCAACGGCAAACATACCAATCACTAAAATAGCTACGAAGGCACTACTGAGACGAATCAACGCTTCCCATAGTTGGGCGTAGGCTGGCCCTGGGTGGCTAACGATTTCAACTTCGGCTAATTGTAGCCAACCACTGGTCACAACACGACGGTCATGAATGGGAGAGAAGAGGTTTAGCTGGGTAAACCATTTTGGTACCCCATTAGGTTGAATGGGGTAGGAGCGAAGAATTTCGGTGCCGTCATCAAGGAAAATTAAACGGACAACCGAGTAGCTGCTGCCATCAAACAAAGCATTGATCACAGATTCTACCGCGACGTTATCCTTTTTCTCCAAATAGGGTGCTAAAGCCAGTCCCACGGTGTTGATCGTGTTATTGACCTCAGAACGTTGTTGCTGCTCAAGGCTGTTGCGAGTGGTGTTGAATTGGATGGTAAAAACCGAACCCAACAGCAAAATAAACACCGCAATCATCCCTGCGACTAGTTGTTTGTATAGCGTCATAGTGGCTGCCTACTCATCATAGCTAACTAGAGGTTTCTTTAATTTTAGAGAGCGCTCTCTGGCTCTTAAGTCGTTCCACAAACTCAGTCTCGAAGAGTCTCCTGCCAATTGTCCATTATTGGATTTCATTAACCACAAATTCTTACCGTTGAAGCTGTAAATTGGCAGTAAGTCTTTGCGTGTCGATGCAGGTTTAATCTGTGGATTGATGTTGTCCAAAATCATCGGTTCGGAACTCGGGGTGGAATAATACGCCAAGACCATATGAAATTGATTTAACTCAATTGCTTTAACATACACGAGACGAAGTTTTTTATCTGATACCCCCAGCTCTAACAGCGAGAAATACTTCGCAATTGTGAAATCCTCGCAGTCTCCCGCATTACTACCAAGAAACTCTAACGGGGTGGCCCAATAATCGTTGGCACCCCAGAGGTGAATATCATTAACGAAGTTGAGTTGGTTAAAAAACGCATTCACTTCTCGTAGCTGCTCTTTTTCCGTCATGGTGGCTAGCTGTGCCATTTTAAGACGCCAAGTTTCCACACGTTTTCCTGCTCGTGGGCCATAAGCTGCTTTTACCGCATCCACCCATTGTTGCTCCTTGGTATTGAGCGCCAGTGAGAAGGAAGAGGTACAAATGACCAGTGAGAGAATAA
The DNA here is from genome assembly GCA_051650365.1 of Vibrio sp. GTDB lineage: Bacteria > Pseudomonadota > Gammaproteobacteria > Enterobacterales > Vibrionaceae > Vibrio. The sequence continues at coordinate 4,384 of JBOFIW010000241.1, forward strand.
TCCAGCGTTTCATAATCAGGATTATTCCCTGAGCGCATTACTTTGCGCACTCAAGATCGGTTTCATCAGATAGTCCAAGACAGTTCTTTTTCCAGTAATAATATCGACAGATGCTGTCATCCCAGGAATGATAGGTAAGTTCTTATCATGGCCTAAGGTTGTCTCTTTGGTTCGTATCCGAACAAGATAAAAGCTGTTTCCTTCTTCATCTTGAGTGGTATCTGCGCTGATGTGCTCTAGGGTTCCTTCTAAGCCACCATAACGAGTGAAATCATAGGCACTGAATTTGACAATCGCGGGTAAGTCTGGGCGTAGGAAAGCAATATCTTGCGGAGCAATTTGTGCCTCTACCAATAAAGTATCTTCCGTTGGAACGATTTCGATGATGTTCATTCCCGGTTGAATTACTCCGCCCACTGTATTCACATAAAGGGTTTTTACTGTGCCTGTAACCGGTGAAACCACGACAGTTCGATTTACTTTGTCTTCTAAGCCAACCGCAGATTCGGTCATCGCCGACAGCTTGTCCTGTGCTTGGTTGAGTTTATCTTGCTGTTCGGTGCGAAACTTTTGTGCGGCGTTAATTCGGCTGAGCATTGCTTCACGCACAGCCGCTTTTAGCACCGGAATTTTGAGCTCTGTTGAGGTTAATTCACGGCGAGTATCATTGAGTTGACGTTGTAGTTTGAGAAGTTCAATTCTCGGTACCACGCCTTCATTAGCAAGAGGTTCGGTGATGTCTAACTCTTTTTTTGCAAAATCATAGCTTTGACGTAGGTTGATCACTCGTGCTTCCGCTTCTACTAGGTCTTGTTGTTTTTGCTTTATCTGCTGAGAAAGAACGGACAACTGGTTACGCAGGTTATCTAAGTCTTGGCGATATTGATTGCGTTGGCGTGTTACCAAATCTGGTTGAGAATCACTCAATACTGGAGGGAAAGCGAGTTTGCTGTAATCTAATTGAACGCTATTTACCCAGTTTTTCTCCTCGAATTCCTCGTTAATGATAACGCTAGAAATTGAGGCCGAAAGTTGTAATACGCTGGCCGTTAAGTTGGCCACTTGTTGTTCACGTTCACGAAAATCAGAGCGAAATCGAGTATCATCAATCAGGATTAACTGTTGACCTTTTTGTACGGTTTCCCCTTCATGTACCAAAATTTGTTTCACCAATCCGCCTTCGAGGTTTTGGATCACTTGTACTTGAGAAGAAGGAACGACTTTACCTTGTCCGACCGTGACTTTATCTATTTCTGCCCAAGATGCCCAAGCAATGGCCAAAACGAAAAATAGCACCATAGCCCAGAGAATAATGCGCGCGCTATGAGGGGTATTCAGTAACAAAGCGGCGGTTTTATCGTCCACATAGTCCAATTCTTCGGCGGTGAGCTTGTTATAACTGCGATTGCTCATGTGTAATTCCTGTTTAACACCATCCCCTTTCTCTTTGAAGTTGCTACGGTGTTAACTTAGCATTCCAAGTCGTTTGGGGTTTTTAGTCGGTTGATTTTATTATGTGAGCCAATAATTGTTAAGGATATGCTATCTAGGGAGAAAGGCCTATTCAGCAATTTAATAAATTACGCAATTTTTAGAAATTGTGATCTTATTTTGTCTGGCTGAACATTCCCTAGCTTGCTTGAGTTATCAGTGCGATAGGCGCACAATCGGGCAAAAATAAGTGAGGAGCAGAAATGGATCTTTCCGATATTCGCCGCGAGTACATTCACGGAGGCCTAAGAAGAAAAGACTTACAGGCCAACCCTATCGATCAGTTTAATTTGTGGCTGCAACAGGCAATTGATGCCAATTTGTCTGATCCGACCGCGATGACGGTAGCGACAGTTGATGAAAATGGGCAGCCTTTTCAAAGAATTGTATTACTGAAAAATGTCGATAATGCAGGGTTTGTGTTTTACACCAACTTAGGTAGCCGTAAGGCGCAGCATATTGCTCATAACAACAGAATTAGTCTGCATTTTCCTTGGCATCCACTTGAGCGCCAAGTGCACATCACTGGTGTAGCAGAAAAGCTGACCGCAATGGAAAACATGAAATATTTTATGTCTCGTCCTAAAGAGAGCCAAATTGCGGCTATTGCCAGTCACCAGAGTAGCCGAATTTCGGCTCGTGGTGTGTTGGAAGGAAAGTATCTTGAACTGAAACAGAAGTTTGCGAATGGTGAAATACCAGTACCAAGTTTTTGGGGGGGATATCGTATTAAACCGGAAAGCATTGAGTTCTGGCAAGGTGGTGAACACCGATTGCATGATCGCTTCCTTTACTCTCGCGAAGGAAACACTTGGTCAGTGGATCGTTTAGCACCATAGGCTAAGAAGCGGAGTGACTAAATTTGAAGTTGCAACAACCATTGCTTTCTGCAACTTCAAAAATAGTAACAAGCCATGAGCTTAAATGGTGTGATCGCTTAATACGACTGAAAGTTGTTTATTCAATAAAGTTTTGGGGATCACAGAACCAAAACCACGATCGAGCGCTAGATCAATCAGTTGATCTTTACTTAATGCGCCAAACTTACTGCGCAGCTTCGCTTCATACCCTTCAATTGTTTTGATTGAAATCCCCATTACCCGTGCAATGTGCTGTGGTTTTTTGCCATACAGTAATAAAAACAGTACTTCTGATTCGCGTGCCGTGAGTTTTAATGCTGCGCGATCAGTCGCCGACTTAAACTCCGTGTTATTGGAGAGCCCAGTGGCACGGCATACCCAATGTCCGACTTCGAGGATCGCGGTATCGGTTAAGTCTTGCCCGAAGAAAATGGTGCCTTGAATATTGCCTTCTCTGTCCCGCCAAGGGGTTTTGGTAAAAATGTGCGCATGCCAGTGACCATCTGGGTAAGGGTGTATGTCCAATACTTTAACGGAATGACCCGTTTCAATCACATAGCGATCTTGTTGTTGAAAATCGGCTGCGCAAGCGGCTGTTGGGCTTGGCATTTCAAAATCGGTACGGCCGATACACTCTTCTCCGCTATCGACTCCGATCAGTTGGCCATAGGCTTGATTGGCATACACAAATACGGAATTGAGGTCTTTACATCCCCAGTAACCGGGCAGTTGTTTAAATAATGAAATTTGCTCTGATGTCAGATGGTTAGGCACGCCATATTCTCCGTTGAGAAAGCGGAGATATGATACCAAGGGCATTGCATCTTGTAAGCTAAACTCATCGACTTTACGACTGTTTGGATGAAAAAAAGCCAGCCTGAAGACGGGCTGGCATAAATACAAGAAACATATCTTGTCGACGTGTAGAAGAGGTTCCATGGATTCAGCGAGGGTCTGCCGAAAACACGGAGGTATCATGTTGATACCAGACATCAGTCATGCAACTCATGTCATGTTGATTACTTTACCGAATGCAATACAAATGAAAAGGGGGGAAATCCCCCCCCCTATACTTATGGAACTAGCCGTTACTTTGCACTTTGGAAAGGAGGCATGAGCTTTGTTGCTGCCATCGCTCAACGATTTTAGAAGGTTGCTCTGGTTTACTGAAGTAATAACCTTGGATCTGCTGGCAGCCCATTTGGTAGAGCTTATCTAACGTTTGTTGGTTTTCCACCCCTTCGGCCACCAAGTCGAGTTTGAGCTGATGAGCAAGTTGAATAATTAACCAGACTACGCTTTCAGTGGTTTGATTTGTCAGTAAATTATGGACAAATGTTGCATCAATTTTAATGCAGTCAATCGGGTAGTTGTGAATGTAGTTCAAACTCGAATATCCTGTTCCGAAATCATCCAAGGCAATTTTAAAGCCGAGTTCTCGCAAAAGAGTAAGGATACTGCGTGCCTCTGCTGCTTTTGACAGCAGTATGGTTTCGGTGAGCTCAATCGTAAACTCATCAGGTTGAAAACCATATTTTTGAAGTGTTTTTAGTAAATGTTCAAGGTAGCGATTGGAATTGCTCAGTTCATCGGCAGAGCAGTTAATACTTAAACGGACTTTATGCCCCAGACCTTGCTCTAACTCAGTTTTTGCGATGCAAGCCAATTCAAGTAGCAGTTCGCCGAGTTCGACAATTAAACCGGATTGCTCGGCTGCTGCAATAAACTCACTCGGAGAGACAAAACCAAGTGAACTGCTTTTCCAGCGAGTTAATATCTCAAAATAGCGCCAACCCTGTTGGCTTTTTTCGACAATTGGTTGTGCTACGACATACAACTCTGTTTGATGAACAGGCTTATCTAATTCGTGGCGGAGAGCTTCAATAATCTGTGTACGCCGATAGTACTGGTTGCTCAGCAATGTATCGTAGAAACGAATTCGAGTGTTATGGTTTCGTTTGCACTCTTTTAAAGCAAGGCTGGCATTGAACAGCAATTGGTCAGCAGTTACTCGCTCACCATTGTATTTTGCAATCCCTATACTTACGCTAATTTTAATCTGTTGATCTTGATTGATGAAACCTTGTGCCAGTTGATTAAGTATGTTCTGGCAGACTTTCATCGGTTCACGATCTGTGGTTAAAAAGGCAAACTCGTCGGCTGCGATTCGGAAGACAAGATTTTCTTCTGGTACGGCGTTTGCGATAGCATTGGCCACAAACTTCAGCACCAAATCCCCTAAATAGTGGCCATATAAATCGTTAATTGAGCGGAATTCATCAATATCGAGAAAAGCTAGAGTAAAGTGTGAGAGCCCTTTTTGAACAAAAGTATTGAGTTTTTCTGCCAAGTCATTGCGATTCATTAATCCCGTTAAACTATCGTGGGAGATTTCATGACGTAATTGGTTAACGAGGCTTTGCGAGCGAGCTTCAACTTGTGCACAGTCCAAATCATGGGCAATGATCTGCGCTAAAATCTGGTGGACTAGCACGAGGTGAGTAAATTCATTTAATGGGCGAGTAAAGGTGGAGCTCAAAACACCATATGTTTCACCATTAGAGAGACAGATAGGAATGCCAAGATAAGCCTCAATATGGTTTTCTACCAGATAAGTGTCAGTAGGAAATAGCGTTGCCACGTTATTCGTGAATAGGCAATATGAGCGGCTTTGTGTGCTAATTTGCTCACAAGGTGTGCCTGGTAGATCAAAGTTGGGTTCGAGACTGGTCGGTTCAAGACTGGCACAGAACAAGTTTTTTGCTCGGTAATGTATCTTATCGAACGCAATGACCATTGTGCTGTGGCTACCAAAAGAATGATGTAAAAACTGAGTGATTTGCGCCATTAGCTCCGTGCCACAAAGTCCATTGAAATGGTGTATGGCATCCAGACTCAGCTTCTCTGCTACCTGTTGAGTATTGGACATACTCTGACCTCACTAGCCGTTACTGAAAAAATGGAGTTCATCATCGTGACACTCTCTATATGCATGTAGTTACTATTGGTGAGGCTGAGTATTTTTTCCACTACTATTTTTAAAGCGATGCTGCTGCACAAATGAGAACAAATTCTAATTCAAAGGGTTAATTATCTTGGGGAGCGGTAATTTTTTCTGAGGTTATGGTGATTTATTGCTGCGGCATTCTTACCCGCTTGCGTTGAGAGGGCGTATATGAATGCTCATAAGACATGAGGGGGGCTTTTGACTACGTAAATGCTTTACTGTGAGTCAGCTTTTCTTTCAGATAATCGACAAATAGCTGGGTGCGAGTGTGTTGATACTCTAGTTTGGGGTAGTAAGCGTATACCGTAGCTTCATCGACAGTGATATCCGGTAGAATTCTCACCAAGTTTCCTTGTTTTAGCTCCTCTTTAATCATGATGTGGCC
>JBOFIW010000242.1:0-5083 GCA_051650365.1 Vibrio sp.
GAGCGATTCAAATAAGACCCGTTCATCTCGAATGGCGGTGAGATTTTTTACTTCTAACATGCTTATCTCTATGAGAGTTGGGACGATTATATTAACACAGCAAGGGGGAGACTAAACCCACGAAGCTAATTACGAATCACGAAACTAAGTAAGAAACTATTAAAAATTAGCGAACATTGTTTACATCCACCCCTTTATGGTTATAAGCATAATCAATGACTGGTATTCATTTTTAAAAAGCGAGACTACGGTCGCACACCTGTACAAATGCGTTTGAATACTAGTGGTAAACGCATCAATGAACCCCATTGAATAAAAAAAGGAAGCCTTGGCTTCCTTCGAAATACAGCAAACTTGTATGAATTAAGGTTTGGCTTTTCTCGCTTGTCCTCGTCCCTCTGGATGACTCTCAAGAGGAGGAATGCTTTCCTTGCCTGCCAGCTTATTCTGCAAAGACATCATCAACTCAGCTTCTGCTTTGGGTAGCTCACACTCTTGGATGAGTTCATTAAGATCCGCCCCCAATTGAACCATTTTGCTGGCACGAGTATACAGACGTGCATCTGAGTCCGTATTCTCTAGCTCAAGCAAACGTTCATTCAAATGATGAATGATGTCTTGTTGCTCACTGACTTTCTGCCCTAAGCCAACCATCACTGAACGAACTTCAAGCAACTGTTTGTTTGATTTTTGTAGCTCTTTATCCAGATTGCGGATCTGCTGGCGTAAGGTTTCACTTTGACGATGTTGACCACGCTTGAGACGCCATAACGCCAACACAATACACAAAACAACAAAAACCACTCCTCCGGCAATGACTGGAGGAGTTAACCAAGTGAAATCAGCCATTACATGTGAGCCATGTCATCCCATTCTTCGTCGGTTAAGAACTTGTTCAGATCCACCAAAATCAGTAGTTTGCCATCTCGATTGCTCACACCCTGAATAAACTTCGAGCTCTCATCTGTTCCCACACTTGGAGTGGAATCAATTTCTGATGAACGTAAGTAAACCACTTCCGCGACGCTATCAACTAGGATACCAATCACTTGACGCTCTGATTCAATTACGATGATACGTGTATTATCGGTAATCTCACCTTGCATCAAACCAAAACGTGAACGCGTATCGATCACCGTCACAACGTTACCACGTAAATTGATGATACCTAAGACATAGTCAGGCGCTCCCGGTACCGGTGCAATTTCGGTGTAACGCAGCACTTCACGAACCTGCATTACGTTAATGCCGTACGTTTCTTCTTCCAATTGGAACGTTACCCATTGAAGTACTTCATCGTTCGACTTTTCTTTTCTAACTTTCACTTCGTTCGCCTGAGACATAACTTTCCCTCTCTGAGTCGTTTCTTTCCGACACCCAATGTTTTAATTTTCCAGTGCTTTTACATCAAGCCCTGCATTAAGCATAGCTATCAATGCTTGAACATGGATCAAAGCGCACATTTTTTCTTTCACCATGCCAGCGAGCCAAGGACGTTTACCGACCTGTTCGCGCCATCGCACTTTTTCTGTACTGAGCAATTCCGTGCCCATGAGTTGAGTACTGGCGAGTCCCCATGCACTCTCACCCAACATCACAATGTACTGATAAGCTTGCTTATAACTATCATCATGCAGTTTTTCAGCCATTACCCATTTCGCTGTATCCACCACATCAAGCTGTGAATCTCGATTGGTTTGCAGACCCAAATACCATGGAGGACGACCAATAAGATGGTTAAGAGTACTCATACGATGAATCCCACCAAGCTCGTCCAGTGGAACCGCAAAAGTGACACCATTTACGTCAAAATAGAGCACTTGAAAGTCTTTCTCACGAATCGTGTTAGTCCAAGTACCCAGTTTATGTTGCCCAGCTTGTGTTTCAGGAGTAACTGAAGCTTCAACCACATCCTCAGGTACAACCTCAGCGATTGCGATATCAACTTCAGGTTCCGCTTCTATGTAAGCAGGCTCAATTTCTTCTTCAATCGCAATTTCTGGTTCAACATAATCGCTTTCAATTTGCCATTCTTGGATCTCTTCCACCACAGTGGTTGGTTGAACCACAGGCTCAACGCGAGCAATCTTGGCCGTGTTCTCTTCAAGAATCTGCTCAAGATCCAAATCCGCGACTGGGTTGCTCGACTCTAATTGGCTCAGTAAACGCTGAACATCTTCTAAGTTGGGGAGTTCGAGCTCTTCAACTTCCGTATCAAAGTAGCTTTTGTTCGGCACGGACTGAACAACAGGAGCTAGTTCCCAAGTAGAATCTTGCTTGGGTATTGTCTGCTCAAACTCTACCGGTTCTTCATCCAATAACGCGGTAAAGTAATCATTAAGCGCTTGTTCGCTTGAAATCAAAGCACTACTCATCAATAGCAAGCCTCTCTAAGAATAGCAGAAGCTGTTTGTAAGCGAATACACCACGACTACCCTCTGCAAAATGTGAGGCTGGCAAACGTTGTAAGCTCGCATCGCGGAACTTGGTATCAATCGGCACCGCCGAGGTCCAAACTTTATCCGGATAGTCTTTTTTCAACTGATTCAACGTCTGTAACGAAGCACGTGTTCGCTTATCGTACATGGTCGGCACTATAGTGACTTTGAACTCACGACTCCGTGATTTTTGCATAATCGCTAGCGTACGAACCATGCGTTCTAAGCCTTTCATTGCTAAAAACTCAGTTTGTACTGGAATTAAAATACGATCACTGGCTGCTAGAGCATTAACCATCATCACCCCTAAAATAGGTGGACAATCGATCAATACATAATCATAAGCATGCCGTAGTGCAAGCAATGCACGCTTTAAGATCAACCCCATCCCACTACGATTTCCCATAACGCGATCAAGCGTGGCGAGAGACATATGTGCAGGGATAAGGTCAATTCCTTCGATGTCAGTGTTTAAGATCAGCGGCTTTACCGATGCTTCTGTGTATTCACGCAACTGAAAGAGATCAAATAAGCTCGCTGGCACGCCATCAGAATCATAACCGAGATAAGTCGTCAGAGAGGCATGTGGATCAGTATCAACCAACAGGACACGCTTGCCCTGCTGGCTTAGTAAGCCTGCCAAAGTAATCGTTGTGGTGGTTTTTCCTACCCCACCTTTTTGGTTTGCAACACTCCAAACGATCATTGTGGTTCCTTATGCGAGCCCTACTTCTACCAGCATACGTTCTGCGATTCTATCAAGAGGCAGATCTTCTGATGAAATCCCAGCTTTGGCTACCGCTTGCGGCATACCATATACCACACAACTCTCTTCATCTTGTGCCCAAATAGTAGCGCCTGCATCTTTTAGCATTCTAGCCCCTTCACGGCCATCCGCTCCCATGCCGGTTAACACCATCGACAAAACTTTGTCACCATAGATTTTTGCAGCAGAGCCAAAAGTCACGTCTACACATGGCTTGTAGTTCATTCGGTCGCCACCATCAATAATACGCAGCCTTGCAGCACCAGGGCGTCCATCTAGCATCATCTGCTTACCACCAGGGGCTAAGTAAGCCACTCCAGGTCGTAACGTATCACCGTCTTCCGCTTCTTTGACTTCAATTTTACACAGTGTATTTAAACGGCTTGCAAAAGCCGCAGTAAATGTTGCTGGCATATGTTGAATCAAGACGATCGGATGTGGGTAATTCGCAGGGAGTTTAGTTAAAATTTTCTGTAACGCCACAGGCCCTCCTGTTGAGGTACCTATTGCTGTTAACTGATATTTTTTGCCCGATGCTTTAAAACGGGTTGCCGTCGTAATGGGAGCTACTGAGCGATTGCTCGCTAGTGAAGTAGATGGTGCTGTCCGCTCTTGATTTAAAGAAAGGCTTGCGCTTGAAGATGGCTGAGTTGCTGAACGAGAGGCCGTCACTGGTCGACGTAAAAACATCTTTTTAGATGCAATAGACAAAACTCTCTGCTGCAGCAAGGTCACGGCTTCGTCACGATTGCGCGCAATATCTTCAAATTTCTTAGGCAAGAAATCTAATGCCCCTGCATCCAAAGCATCTAATGTAGCTTTCGCTCCATCATGAGTCAGCGAAGAGAACATCAGAATCGGTACTGGATTGTTAGCCATAATTTCACGTACGGCTGAAATGCCGTCCATAACCGGCATTTCAATATCCATCGTGATCACATCAGGTTTAAGGCGAGCGGCCTTTTCAACCGCCTCTTTACCATTGACAGCAACATCGATGACTTCTAAGCGCGATTCGGAGTTGATGATTTCACTCACGCGACGACGGAAAAAACTTGAATCATCAACAACTAATACTTTAATCGCCATGTTTATCCTTATCGTTGTGCCATTAATCAGATTCGAGACGCTGCGGCATACTGCTTAAGCAGATCCGGCACATCAAGGATCAGAGCGATATGACCATCACTGGTGATGGTTGCACCAGACATACCTGGAGTACCTTGCAGTAATTTATCAAGTGGTTTAATTACAACCTCTTCTTGACCAATTAAGGTATCAACAACCAAACCAACACGCTGACTACCAATTTGTACAATCACGACATGCCCATGACCTTGGCGTAGTTGTACTTTGCCTTTCTTCGGTGCTAGCCAGTTTTGTAAGTAGAACAGTGGGATTGATTTTTCACGAACAATGATCGTCAATTGACCGTCAACCACGTTAGTACGACGTAAATCCAGATGGAAAATCTCATTCACACTCGCTAGAGGTAAGGCAAATGGATGTCCCGCAACACCCACCATTAGGGTCGGAAGGATCGCCAATGTGAGCGGTACTTTAATGGTAATCTTAGTACCTTTGCCAATCGTGGAATCAATATCAATCGAACCATTGAGTGTATTGATGGCAGTTTTGACCACGTCCATCCCTACACCACGACCTGAAATATCAGAAATCTGCTCTTTACTCGAGAAGCCCGGCATAAAGATAAGATTGAAACACTCTTTATCTGATAGACGGGAAGCGGCATCTTCATCCATCATGCCACGTTTGACAGCGATAGAGCGTAGCTTATCAGGGTTCATACCAGCACCATCATCAACGATAGCCAGCTCAATATGATCCCCTTCCTGAGAAGCGGAAAGGATAACTTTAC
>JBOFIW010000243.1:0-2949 GCA_051650365.1 Vibrio sp.
GTTCTCCACGGTCGGGGTTTTTGCTGGACTGCTGATTTTCCAAAAGCCGTTTGGGATTGTTATGTCAGGGATTGGTGTTATCGCTCTTGCTGGGATTGTGGTTAACAACAATATTGTATTGATTGATACTTACAACCAATTGTTAAAACGGGGTATGAGCCGTGAAGAAGCGATACTACGAACCGGCGTTCAGCGCTTGCGCCCTGTATTGTTAACAACGGTAACGACCATTCTGGGGTTGATGCCTATGGTACTTGAGATGAATATCGACATTATTAACCAGAAAATTGAGTTTGGTGCTCCCAGTACCCAGTGGTGGTCTCAATTAGCAACTGCGGTTGCAGGAGGATTAGCATTTGCGACTGTGCTGACCTTGGTGCTCACACCTTGTTTACTGATGTTGGGGCGCCGAAAAAGTACGGTGAGTGAAGAGCTTGACGTTAATGACGAAGCCAGCAGCTAATTCCCATCTTTCAAGATCATTAAGGCCAGCGAAATGCTGGCCTTATCTTTAGGGTCATTGAAAACTGTTATTGCTGGTTGGCATACAGCAGTTGGCTGTAACGATCCAGTTTCGCCATGCGTTGTTTGGCGTTAGCAATAAAGGTTTCTTTGGCTTTACCACTCAATGATTGCGCTTGCGGCAATTCAACAGTGCGAGGGTTTTTGTGTACGCCATTCACCAAAAATTCGTAGTGCAAATGCGGCCCAGTAACCCGTCCTGTGCCACCTAGAGTCCCAATGCTTTGCCCTTGCTTGACTCGCTGGCCTGTTTTTACCAGTCGGCGCTGTAAGTGCAGGTACTTGGTAATGTAAGTATTACTGTGGCGAATATAGACATAATTGCCGTTAAATTGGTTGTAGCTTGATTTTTCAACCACACCATCCCCTGCTGCCCAAATTGGAGTACCAACTGGAGCAACGTAGTCAGTACCTCGATGTGCTTTTACTTGTCCTGTCACAGGGTGGAGTCTACGAGGGTTAAAGTTAGAAGATACGCGGCGAAAATCGAGAGGGGAGCGCAAAAAAGCTTTCTTCATTGCCCGACCATTTTGATCGTAATAGTTGCCTGTGTTGTCATCTAAAATTGCCGTAAAGGTTGAACCTTGGTTAGAGAAAGTAGCAGCAATAATATTACCTCGTCCAATGACAGTGCCTTCCACTAACTTTTCTTGGTAAAGCAGTTTGAATTGATCACCTTCTCGAATATCAAGAGCAAAGTCGATATCCCAACCAAATAGGCCTGCAAGCTCCATAATTTGGTTGGCACTTAACCCTGCCGCCATGCCCGCATTCCAGAAGCTAGATGTAATTTTAGCTTCAGCATAATTCAGTTGATAAACCACATCTTTCTTATCAAATTCAGACGTAAAACCAGAATCTGAACGGGTCACCACAAAGGTTTCGTAAGGACTAATGGTACGTTTGAGTTGAACTAATTGATTATTTTCATCAAAACCAAATTTTAATTCGTCTTTAGGCATCAACTTTGAAAGCTGGTTATTAATGTCACTGTTACTTGAAGTCAATTCATACAGGACTCGCGATGAGAGTCCCGCTCGCTGAAACAGTACGGCTGCACTTTCACCATTACCGACTTTATAGGTTTCCCAACGCAGCAGGGGGCTTGACGTTCGTCCCCCATCATCAGTAGCAAAAAGCGTATTATCAAGGGGGACTGAGTAATGACGGCCAAGTTCTAATTGAGAATCGGGTTTACGTAATGTTTCAGTATTGGGAAGAAAAAAAATGGCGAAGGCAATGATGGCACTAAAGACGGTGATTAACACACGGTGTAGCCACGGAAGACGAGTGAAAAGTGAAAGCATATTCAGTTCAAATTCATTTAATTATTAACAAAAACGCTGTCGGGTAGTCTAACTGGTTTCAAAATGCATCGCTATTCAAGTAATATGTCCCACTATCAAGTTTTTGCTAAATCTGTGGGAGTGAACAAGAATGGCGAGTATTGAAGCCGCTTTAGCTGAGATTAAACGTGGTGTTGAAGAGCTGATTCCAGAAGAAGAGTTAATCGCTAAGCTCAAAGAAAATCGTCCGTTGAGAATTAAGCTGGGTGCAGATCCAACGGCTCCGGATATCCATTTAGGCCACACGGTAATCCTCAATAAGCTTCGTACTTTCCAGGATTTAGGTCATGACGTGACATTCCTGATTGGTGACTTTACCGGTATGGTGGGTGATCCAACAGGAAAAAATACCACGCGCCCACCTTTGACTCGTGAAGATGTGTTGCGCAATGCGGAAACCTATAAACAGCAAGTGTTTAAGATCCTCGATCCGGCAAAAACCAAGATCCAATTTAACTCAGAGTGGTTATCACAACTGGGTGCAGAAGGTATGATCCGCTTGGCGTCAAACCAGACTGTTGCTCGTATGTTAGAACGTGATGACTTTAAAAAGCGTTACAACAATGGTCAGCCGATTGCGATTCACGAGTTTATGTACCCTCTACTGCAAGGTTACGACTCTGTTGCAATGGAGACGGATGTTGAGCTCGGTGGTACTGACCAGAAGTTCAACCTGCTGATGGGACGTGAGCTACAAAAAGCCAATGGCCAAAAACCGCAAGTCGTATTGATGATGCCGCTGCTGGTGGGATTGGATGGTGAGAAGAAAATGTCCAAATCAGCGCACAACTACATTGGGGTGAGTGAAGCGCCGAGTGAAATGTTTGGCAAGATCATGTCGATCTCTGATGATTTGATGTGGAGCTACTACGAGCTGCTCTCTTTCCGCCCATTAGAGCAAATTGCTCAGTTCAAAGCTGATGTGACAAATGGCACAAACCCTCGTGACATCAAAATCTTGTTAGCCAAAGAGATTATTGCTCGTTTCCATAGTGAATCGGATGCGGATGCCGCAGAACAAGAGTTCATTAATCGCTTCCAAAAAGGCGCAATGCCAGAGGAAATGCCGGAGTTTGAATTT
>JBOFIW010000244.1:0-3296 GCA_051650365.1 Vibrio sp.
TATCGTCAAACACCACCGCAGGATCATTCACGATGTTACGGATGATGTGCGTGTATGAGCGTGAGTGAATAGTCTCAGAGAAAGACCAAGTCTCAATCCACGTTTCCAGTTCAGGCAGTGAAACCAGCGGTAGCAGTGCTACGTTCGGGCTGCGGCCTTGAATTGAATCGAGCAGAGTTTGGTATTTCAGGTTCGAAATGAAAATGTGCTTTTCATGATCAGGCAGTTTGCCGTAATCAATACGATCACTCGATACATCCACTTCTTCCGGACGCCAGAAGAAAGAGAGTTGCTTTTCAATCAGCTTCTCAAAAATTTCATATTTTTGTTGGTCGTAACGTGCGACGTTGACAGGCTGACCAAGAAACATAGGTTCTTTTAGTTGGTCATTCTTTTTTTGGGTAAAAGTGCTGTAAGCCATTGTTGCCTTCATCCGTTTGGCCTCTTGCTTGAGCAAGAGGCATGCAAATCAAAGAGTTAAACTATTATCTCGTGGTTTAGCTTGAATAAGCTTAGATTTTACAAGCACCGCTTGCACAATCATCTTCTTGCACTTTGACAGCATCAGTTTGCTCGTCTTTCGCGCCATCACGAGTGTTATGGTAATACAGCGTTTTTACACCAAACTTGTACGCTGTCAGCAGATCTTGCAGTAGCTTCTTCATCGGCACTTTGCCTGAATCGAAATTACTTGGATCGTAGTTAGTATTGGCAGAGATCGCTTGGTCAACGAACTTTTGCATGATACCCACTAAGTGCAGATAGCCATCGTTCGAACCGATGTTCCACAGCAGTTCATAGTTCTCTTTAAAGCGAGTGAATTCAGGAACCACTTGCTTCAAGATGCCGTCTTTTGACGCTTTGACCGAGACATAACCACGTGGTGGCTCTATACCGTTAGTCGCGTTAGAGATTTGCGATGAAGTCTCTGATGGCATCAATGCCGTCAGAGTCGAGTTACGCAGACCGTGTTCCATGATCTCATGGCGTAGCTTGTCCCAGTCGTAATGCAGAGGTTCTGCACATACGAGATCGATATCTTTCTTGTAAGTATCAATAGGCATCAAGCCTTTAGCGTAGTTAGTCTCATGGAATAGTGGGCAACGACCTTGTTCTTTCGCCAGCTTCATTGAAGCACGTAGCAGGTGATACTGCATTGCTTCAAACGTGCGATGAGTTAGACCATTTGCGCTGCCGTCAGAGTATTTCACGCCATTTTTCGCTAGGTAATAAGCGTAGTTAATCACGCCCACACCCAAGGTACGGCGGTTCATTGAAGAACGACGAGCCGCTGGCAGTGGGTAGTCTTGGTAATCCAACAATGCATCTAGAGCGCGAACCACAAGGTCAGACAGCTCTTCAAAATCATCCAGTGACTGAATTGCACCTAAGTTAAATGCAGAAAGGGTACACAGTGCAATCTCGCCGCTTTCATCTTCCACGTTTTCCAGTGGAGAAGTCGGCAGAGCGATTTCCAGACACAGGTTAGATTGGCGCACAGGCGCAACGGCCGCATCAAATGGGCTGTGCGTGTTACAGTGGTCAACGTTCTGGATGTAGATACGGCCAGTTGAAGCACGTTCTTGCATAAGCAGAGTGAAGATTTCTAATGCTTTAACGGTTTTCTTCTTAATTGAAGGATCGTTTTCGTACTTCACATACAGACGTTCGAACTCGTCTTGGTCCTGGAAGAAAGCGTCGTACAGTCCCGGAACATCAGAAGGAGAGAACAGGGTAATGTTGCCACCTTCAACCAGACGCTTGTACATCAGTTTGTTGAGCTGAACACCGTAATCCATATGACGAACACGGTTCTCTTCAACACCACGGTTGTTTTTCAGAACTAGCAGAGATTCTGCTTCACCGTGCCATAGAGGGTAGAAAACCGTTGCCGCACCACCACGAACACCGCCTTGAGAGCAGCATTTCACCGCAGTTTGGAAGTACTTATAAAATGGGATACAGCCGGTATGGAATGCTTCGCCGCCACGGATTTCAGAACCCAGTGCACGAATGCGGCCTGCGTTGATACCAATACCTGCGCGTTGAGAAACATAGCGAACAATGGAGCTCGCCGTCGCATTGATAGAATCTAGGCTGTCACCACATTCAATCAGCACACAAGAGCTGAACTGACGAGTCGGAGTGCGCACACCTGACATAATTGGCGTTGGCAGTGAGATCTTAAAGGTCGACGTTGCATCATAGAAACGTTTGATGTAGTCAAGGCGTGTCTCTTTGGGATACTTAGCAAACAGGCAAGCAGCCACCAAAATGTACAGGAACTGTGCACTTTCGTAGATTTGACCTGTCACACGGTTCTGTACGAAATATTTACCTTCAAGCTGTTTAACCGCCGCGTAAGAGAAATCGAGATCACGACGGTGGTCAATGAACTGATCCATCCGCTCCAGTTCTTCACGGGTATAGTCTTCCAGCAAATGCTTATCGTATTTGCCTTTTTGAACCATTTTGGTGACGTGATTGAACAGAGTTGGTGGTTCATACTCACCATAAGCCTTTTTGCGCAGGTGGAAAACCGCAAGGCGCGCAGCAAGGTATTGGTAGTCCGGAGTTTCTTCGGAAATCAGATCCGCCGCTGACTTGATGATAGTTTCATGGATGTCTGAGGTCGTAATGCCATCATAGAACTGAATATGAGCGCGCAGTTCTACTTGAGAGACAGAAACGTTTTGCAGTCCTTCGGCAGCCCAAGTGATTACTCGGTGGATCTTATCCAGATCAATAATTTCTTTGCGGCCATCACGCTTGGTGACAGTAAGTTGTTGGTTCATTCTGCTTCATTTCCCTAACAAAACTGATAAAAGCCGTATTTTTGTCTAATTCTTGTCAATTGAATTAAGGCTTTTGTGATCAAGCTCGCCCTACATATAGTGTCATAAACACTATATGTAGGGGTGCTTCAGTATTCGCGTTACAAGATAGTGCTATGAGAGGGGTATTGCAAGTTACAGTTCGGGGACAGATTGTGGATAACTAGCAAAATTAAAAAAATCAGTTAGTACCCACTTACTGATGATCAAAGAGCAGAATTGATTGTAAAAAACCGCCTTTTCCACATCGCTTTATTCGTAACCACAAACGAAAAAAATTTTCTTGATCTTTAAGTAAAAATTCACGTTGAAAACTGAACGTTCAAAATGGAATCAAACGCACGAAAAATAGACTAAAAAAAGGCGGTAACCTGTGCTACCGCAGCGATTTTTTAGCGTTGTCTATGCGTTAAAAAAGGCGGGTATGAACGATGTAATTCACATCGACATTTGAACCTAAAC
>JBOFIW010000245.1:0-2784 GCA_051650365.1 Vibrio sp.
TGTTCAATGCTTTCCAGCGAAAAATCACTAAGGTGAAAATAAGCGACTTGATTTGAAATTGCATGACAGCGCCGATAGGTGTTAACCAAACCTTGTCTGTCACGATCACAGAGGATGACTTTGGCTCCCAGTTTCACAAAGTGAGTCGCCAGTGTGCCACCTAAGGTTGAGCTAGCATAAGTGATTAATACTATTGCACTTTTTATATCCATGAGTGCCGCCTCATTTAATTTTTATCTGCATATGTAACCTTTGGGTTACACAGGGGGTTCGAACATCATGGTTGATTAGGTGTGCATACAATGTGAATAACTTCAAATAACTCTGGATTAACTAAAATGAAACCAAATATTTTGCATTTATTCACAAAATATATTGATGAGAGATGTTGTTTGCAGTACGCCTAATTGAATAAGCTTGTGCCTATAATCAAATTGCCATTTGGAATTGATCTTGGCGGTAAGCACAAACAAGACGATGATAAAAATCTTTAGCTAACAATGCTGTGGGGGCCTTTTCTGCCAGATGGCGTCTTTCATGCCCTGAAAGGTTTAAATACACCTCTTCAGGTAAGCCTTGGGTATCCTGAGGGCGGTAAGTTAACGCTTCTGGGTTAAGATAATGGCTGAGTTTGGCACTTGCCATTCCCCCCTCATGAAACATGGCTGCTTGTTTCGCAGAAACTTGATAGGAACTCTCATCATTTTCCAGTGGCTGTGGTTGCGCCAATTCGAAACGCTGACGTAGTACCTCTTCGGTGGTTGGTGCTTCATTGATTTTGTCGACAGGGGTGCTATCACGAACATCATTGGAAAAAAGCGCGAGCAGTAGGGCAAAGTCAGCACGACGCCCCTGCGTAACTGCTTGGCTAATACCTTGGCCAAAATGCAGCTCGCTAATAATTCCCGCTTTGTCTAACGTATGAACTTGCATGACTCTCTCCCCTTGATGCTTATTTAACGGCGCGAGAGCTGATAACTTGAGTGATAGAAATAAAAAAGCCTGCAAAATTGCAGGCTTATGTCGATTTATTAGGCAAGTGGCACTTATTTGGCTAGGTTTTTCGCTACGAAATCCCAGTTAACCAGAGCCCAGAAACCGTTCATATACTCTGGACGAACGTTACGGTAGTCGATGTAGTATGCGTGTTCCCACAGGTCAACTGTCAGTAGCGGCGTCACGCCTTCTTCAGTCAGCGGAGTTGCTGCGTTTGAAGTGTTAGTGATTGCTAGAGAGCCGTCTGCTTTTTTTACCAACCAAGTCCAAGATGAACCGAAGTTGTTGATTGCAGAATCAGTGAATTTTGCTTTGAAATCAGCGAAAGAGCCGAATGCTGCATTGATTGCTTCAGCAACTGCGCCAGTTGGCTCACCACCACCGTTTGGTGATAGGCAGTGCCAATAGAAAGTGTGGTTCCAAACTTGCGCTGCGTTATTGAAAACACCGCCAGTTGAAGTCTTGATGATCTCTTCCAGTGATTTGTTTTCAAACTCAGTACCTGGGATCAGACCATTCAGTTTTACCACGTAAGTGTTGTGGTGTTTACCGTGGTGAAAATCCAGAGTTTCTGCTGAGATGTGTGGTTCCAGCGCGTCTTTCGCGTAAGGAAGAGCGGGTAGTTCAAATGCCATTGCTCGATTCTCCGTTGAGTGTAAAGAGAGGGTTCTCTTTATGTCATTGCTTCCAGTGTATTCTTTTCTTCGTCGTTACGACTGACTTGCCAAGTATTTTAGCAACTTTTTACTTTATTAAAACCCCGAAGGCAGAAAAAGATCCTCAGGGATAAGCGGCTCGGAACACAAAGATAATAAACAAGAATAGTCTTGTCTTTATCCACATAGAGAATATGCTTTTTATTCTCCGTTATTGCTTTAGAATGTGCCCATATTTGATGACATCCATTAATGAGGAAGCGATGGAAACTATTGACAAAATCAAACAGCAAATCGCCGAAAATCCGATTCTGCTTTACATGAAAGGCTCGCCAAAGTTGCCAAGCTGTGGGTTTTCTTCGCAAGCTGCACAAGCTTTGATGGCGTGTGGTGAGAAGTTTGCTTATGTAGACATCCTACAAAATCCAGACATTCGTGCAGAACTGCCTGTTTATGCTCAGTGGCCAACTTTCCCACAGCTGTGGATCGAAGGTGAGTTGATTGGTGGCTGCGATATTATGCTAGAGATGTTCCAAAAAGGTGAACTGCAAACTCTGGTTAAAGAAGCTGCAGCTCGTTCAGCAAGTGAAGAATAATACTGTATAAAGTTACAGTTTTTCTTGATTTTATAAGGCCACATTGAGTAATGTGGCCTTAATTTTATCTCGTCAATGATTGTCATGAGCCGACTATTTATTGCTGAAAAGCCAAGCCTTGCTCGAGCGATTGCCGATGCCTTGCCAAAACCTCATAAGAAAGAACAAGGCTGTATTCGCTGTGCCAATGGCGATGTAGTAACTTGGTGTATTGGGCACCTTCTCGAGCAAGTCGAACCCGATGCTTATGATGAGCGCTACAAAAAATGGAATATGGCGGATCTGCCGATTATTCCGCAGCAGTGGCAACTGCGCCCAAGAAAATCCTCTTCCCAACAGCTGACAGCGGTACGCAAACTGCTTAAAGATGCGAATCAAATAATCCATGCTGGAGATCCAGATCGTGAAGGGCAACTGTTGGTGGATGAGGTGTTGGATTATTGCAAAGTCCCGAATCATAAAAAGGAAACGGTGCAGCGGCTTCTGATTAGTGATTTGAACCTTTCTGCGGTAAAACGCGCCCTGCAAGGTTTGCG
>JBOFIW010000246.1:0-3198 GCA_051650365.1 Vibrio sp.
GTTTTAAAACATTATCTGAAGGCCAAAAAGTTGCTTTCAACGTAGAACAAGGTAATAAAGGCCCACAAGCTGCTAACGTTACTTTGCTATAAATATTTATGACTAGATCTTGTTTATATGATGAGATCTAGTCATTCAAACCCTCATTAAATAAAAAAAACACCGTTCTTTAGTCCTCAATTTTAAAGTAACAACTTTTTATTTATCTTCCTACTGTAAATCCGATAAATAGTGTTTTTTAATCTTATCCAATTTCATATCACCTAATGATAATTTTCTAGGTTGGGATTTCTTTCGAAATTAAACATTCGCAAGATGTGATGTTCGATGGGTTACATATTTCTATGTTAGAGAAGGAGATCAAAATTTGAAAAAACCAATCACTGGTTCTAAATCAAAGAATTCCAAAGTAAAAACTCTTAATGCAGATGAAAGTCCAGATAACATTCACAAGATAAGAAAAAAATTGAAGATATTTTATTAGAACGAGAACAAAAGAAACTTTGGGATCTATAAGGAATTAAAAATTCGAAAACCCGTAAGAAAATCAAATAAAAAAACACAAAGAAACAACTTTGAAGAGCAATTCTCTGTTATGGTCACAGAATACCAAGCAGCAAAAGAAGTTTTAGACTCAATGGAACAAGGTACACCAGAGTATATGAGCCAGAAAAAATTATGTGAAAAACTATTTTCCAATGCCGAAAGGTATATCAATAGAAATTGACAGTTTGCAGTCAATCACCTCTGCTTGTATCAATTTTGCCCACAATATCACTAATAATTAGTCATATTTTAATAAAAATTGATTTAAAGACATTGCAAGTAGATCAATATGAAACACATCCGTGCAACTTGTATTTTAATCTCTGATGTGATCCATATTTATCTATTTAAACACACGGCCAGAAATACGTCTTATATCCAGACTGTGCCGGGCTTTGTCTGACTGGTAGCTATTTACGCTGCACCGATCGTGCGGCGTAGATCAAAAAGAGACTCAGAATAACCACAGGGGTCAACCACAGCAGCCAAGTTTGGACTTTAAATGGCGGCTGATACAACACAAAATCGCCGAAACGTTCAACCATATAGTCGACAATCTCTTGCTCGCTTTTCCCCTCTTTCACCATCACAAACACTTTAAAGCGCAAGTCTTTGGCGATCGGGGAATTTGATTCAATCAAATTCTGGTTTTGACATTGTGGGCAACGTAATGATTTCGCCAACTCAGTGGCCATGCGCTGCTGCTCAGTAGACTCAAACTCAAAAAACTCGACGGCGCTGACGCCTTCTGAGCTTGAAAGCGGATCACTCGCCCAACTTTGCAGTGGCGATACGATGAAAAAGAGAAAGAAAGCCAGCCGGAGTAACACTTAACCCTCCCGTTTAAAGTATGCCTGAAAATAGCGTTGCCATTTTTCTTGAGTCAATTGCCCTGAATATTTAAAAACAATCTCCCCTGCCGAGTTGATCAAATACGTCTCAGGTGTGCCAATCACGCCAAGATCTAACGCTACTGAACCTTGTGGATCTTGAGCCACTTTGACAAACGGGTTGCCGTGCTGCTGTAAATAGCGAGTCGCGGCTCGGGATTCATCCCGATAATTTAAGCCGTAAATGGGAACACCTTGCTGGGCTAATGTGTTTAAAAATTCATGCTCACTCAAACAAATGCCGCACCATGAAGCCCACACATTGAGAAGTTTGTAGTCCGAAATGAGAAAATCTTGCTGCGTTACGCGTGAGTTTGCGTCGAGTAAATCTGGGGCATCAAATGCCGGTAACTGTTTGACAACACTCGCTTCTGCCTTGTTGGTATTTTTATTTTCCAGCCCCAAGCCAATCGCGGCAAGCACGCCACCAATCACCAAGGCCATACTAAGCAAGCGTATAACGTTGGCTTTCAACACCCTGCACTCTCCTCTCTTTCCAGCGACTCACTAATGCCAGCGCGCTGCCCAGTACAAACATCAGTGCCGCTAACCATATCCAACCAATATAGGCTTTGAACTGTAACTTTACGGCGTAGCTTTTTATGGAATGACTCTGCTCGCCAAACTTACTGCCGAGCGTGACGTACAAATCCCCATTCCACAGTCCATGCAAAGCAGGTTCGCTCATGTTCATCACTCGTACCGGATAGTGGCGGCGTTCAGGCTCCATGATAAAAGCACTCGCGCCCTCTTTTTGCCATGTAAATCGTGCTTTCTCTAGCGTGTAGTTCGGCCCTATCGCCCAATTCATTTCCTGATAAGTCACCTGCCACTGCATAAATGTCAGTGTGTCTCCCGGTGCCATTTTTTTAGCGATTTCCTGAGAGTGTTCAGCATTCATCGCCGCGCCCACGGCCAGAAATGCCAAACCCAAATGTGCCATCACCATAGGGATCGCGCGCGTTCTTTTTTCCAATAAACAGAGCAAGTGTGTGCTGGCAACCCAGCATCCCAGAATCCAGAACAGTTGTACCCACAGCGTAGGGTTATCCACTTGCAGGCGATATAACGTGGTTCCCAGTAGTACTGAAAGAAGCGCTAACCCTAACGCAATGCGTCGTCGGTTTTTGCGCTTGACTAGCGGAACTGCGCCTAATGCCAACATGCCCAAGAGGACAAAAGGCAAAATCATGGCATTGAAATACGGCGCACCGACTGAAATGTTGCCAAAACCAAACAAGGTGTAAAGCATGGGGTAAAAGGTACCCATTCCCACGGTAAATGCGGCGATGGCCAATAACCCTGTCGCAATCAACATTAAAAATGGCGCACTCCACCAGTGAGTAAGAGGTACAGAGTGAATATCGTCTAAACGCAGGACAAAACTACCCAAGCCTACAAGCAGCACCAAAGCAAGAATGCCAAGTAACGCAATACCTTTATCGGGATCAACCGCAAATGCATGCACAGAAGTCAGAACACCAGAGCGCACAATAAACGTGCCTATGATGCTTAAACTGAACGTCATCAATGCCAACACATAACACCAACGCTGCAATACACCGTGGTATCGGTTAGCCAATAAGGTATGACACAGCGCCGTTCCGGTCAGCCAAGGCAGTAAAGAGGCGTTTTCAACGGGATCCCAGAACCACCAGCCGCCCCAGCCTAGTTCGTAATACGCCCACCATGAACCTAGCCCGATGCCTAAGGTTAAAAACAGCCACGCCCCCATCGCCCACGGCTGACACCATTCCACCCA
>JBOFIW010000247.1:0-6332 GCA_051650365.1 Vibrio sp.
TCAAGCGCAAAGGCATTAAGCCAAGCTTTGACTACCGTGACGTGTGGAAAGAGGAACACGCCAACGCTTTCACCGTAGCCAAAATGCTCAATGCCGATTTGCTGGTTGAGGTGAAGCAGTTGGTTGAGCAGGCCATTGCAGAAGGTCAAACCTTTGAGCAGTTCCGTGATCTGCTCAAGCCGCTGCTGGTGAAGTCTGGGTGGTGGGGAGTGCAAGTGATGGATGACCCACTCACCCAAGAATCAAAGCCTGTTCAATTGGGCAGTGAAGGGCGTTTAAAAACCATTTACCGCACCAACATGCGCACCGCTCGCGCCGCAGGCCAGTGGGAGCGCATCGAAAAAACCAAGCGCGCCATGCCCTATTTGCTCTATCAGTTGGGGCCATCGCGTGAGCATCGGCTTGATCATGTGCGTTTGAATGGCGTGCTTCTGCCAGTGGGTGATCCGTTTTGGGCGCAGTTTATGCCGCCCAACGGCTGGGGCTGTAAGTGCTGGGTTCGGCAAGTGTCAAAGCGAGAAGCTGAAAAGCTGATCGCTGAAGGCAACGTGAAAACCTCCGCGCCTGATACGCCAAACAAGCAATGGGTAAACAAACGCACCGGAGAGGTGGAAGTGTTGCCCGAAGGCATTGAGCCGGGTTGGAACTACAACCCAGGCAAAAAACGAGAGCAAGCGCTGAGTGATGATTTGCAAGCCAAAGAGACGCGCTTGAATGAAACCTTAAAACAGTAAGAGGAACGGTCATGGCTACCACGGCAAAGAAAATAGTCTCCAGTGAATACCGCCAAATCAACGTAGGGTTGAAAGGCGTGTTTGTGAATCGCGGAGCAGGCAACGCGCAAATGCTGGTTGCAGAAACGCAGCCATCAGCAACCACTGAAGGCGACCCAATGCTAGCGCAAAAGCGTTATGTGTATGAGCTAACAGGCAGTGAGCTGGTTTGGGCTAAAACCAACAGCGGTGAAACCACGGTAGGAGTAACGCCAGCATGATCTATGAAGCCCCCTTAAATTCAGGTTCAGACGCGCCTCGCCGCAAAAGCGAAGTGTTGTTTGACTTTACCGCATCACCTTTGGTGTTCACGCAGGGGGTGACATACAACTTGATTGACCGCATCAAAGCCACAGCGCCTGTGTTCGGTAGCTTGCTGCCGTTCTTTGATGCGGCGGCCAATTTGCTGCGCAGTTTTAACGATGATACAAGCCTGCACTTTAAAGCAAACTTTATCGGTAGCTTTGCGGGAGGCGCCTCAACGCGGTCTCTGGAATTGGACTTTGGCGGCACGCAAGGCAATCGCTTGGTGCAGAATAGAAGCGTTGCAGTAAGTCAGGATGTTATGACCTTCTCAACCTTCTTTAGCGTGGACAAGGATGGATTCATCGCGACCAATGGCACGCCGATTTCGATTGTTGCCAATGGCGGTAATTTTTCGTGTGTGCGCTTGCTTCTAATTGCCGAGCAAGAAACCTACTCAACAGAAATGCTAGGGGGTGGTGTGTGATTTATGAAGAAGACAGACGAGACACCATGCTCTCTTTTGTTGCAACGATCGCTAATCAGTTTTTGCTTGAGAAACCAACCATTAAACTGATCGCTTTTGGTGACTCCATCACTGATATCGGAGATAGCAGTAGAACAGTGAGTGGTAGTTATATCGTTTCAACTCGTGGCTATTGGTGTAATGCATTTGTGCAAAGCAAGCAGCAGTTTTACTTACTTGATGGCGCTGGTGTTTCAGGAAATACCACTATTAATCTTTTAAATCGCATGTCTGATGTAACATCAACCGATGCTGATGTGGTGCTACTGCTTATTGGGACGAACGATTTAAACCGGGCAAGAACGCCAGAGCAAACTAGAGATAGCATGGCGCAAGTGCTGGACCAAATCATTGCGTCAGGCAAGAAGGTATTGATAACGAAAGTTCCACTGCGGAAGATTTCTGATAACTTAAATCAGAAGATTGAACAGTTGAATGCATACTATGAGCAGTTGGCTTTGGAGAGAGCTGGCGATGTGGCTATCACGGATAATCTCACTGCATTTAATCAGTACGTGCAAGCGGGTGAAGATTTGGTTGTAACAACTGACGGGCTTCATCCCAACAGTTTTGGTGCGTGGTTGATTGCGCAAGAAACCAGAAAAAGTTTGGATGCGAAGTTCAATTCCATTGCTGCTGACTTAGTTAACTTAGCGCCTAACCCATTATTCTCTGGTGCTTCAGGATTGGTATTGAATGGCGCGACCGGGTTGACCCCTACTAGTTGGCGGCTCTATTATGCCGACCCTGCAAATGGACTTGGCGGTAGTGCTTTGGGTTCGGTGATAAATCAGGATGGTTCAGTAACTTTAACTACGGGTACTGAGGCTGCATTTAAACAAGCATTGTTTAGAACGGGAAGCGTTCCACTGCCAGTTCAGAACAAAAAATATATGTTTGGATTAACGGTAAGTTGCTCGGATTTGGATGTGGCGTCAGAGTTTCGACTTTTTATGACATCTTCTTTAGGCGCTTCAGTTGAATTTAAACTTAATGTTCCGGCTGGCTTAACAACTTTTGATAACGTTAGATTGTTAACGCCCCCACTTGATGTGAAAGAAGCAACAACTTGTGTGCTTTACTTCTCAATGACGTCATCTGGTGCTGGTGCTATTCAAGCGGAAATTAAAAACCCAATTCTTGTTCAGCTTGGCTAGTATTCTATAGCGCTCTCTAACGCGCCAGAAAGCAAAAAGGCATGCAAAGGTATCAATAAAAAAGTTTAAATCAATCTGGCGCGATTTAAACAGGGTTTAAACTAGGTTCGGCGTTGTATTTTTGGTTGGCTTTTGCGTTTCGCTTGCCAACCTGTTTTTTTGCGGTAATCTTAACCACGCTTTTCTCCCCTCCAAAAACGTATCCCAACCCTATCAATTTGAGCAACTGCCGTTATTTCGGCTCGGTTGTCGCATTGGCGCATTCTTACTCCACCAAAACAAGTTCATATCAACCGACCACCAAGGAGGTTGTTATGTAGTGCTTATGAACCGGAGTAAATCTGCATGACGATGAAAGCAATGACAGCGCTATGCTTTTCTATATTTACGCCTCAGCCAGTAAACAGTGGCGTATGGCTGCCCATGATTCCATCTGGAAAGTTTATTGGTGAGGATGGTCGTCAGTGGATTAATGATGAGCCTGATGCTGTAGTTGAGCGCTTTAGTCGCAAACTTCCATTCGATATTGAACACGCAACCCACATTAAAGGCCCTCAGGGAGAGGCAGCGCCAGCATCTGGCTGGATGACCAAGGTTGAAAACCGTAATGGTGAAGTGTGGGCATTCACTGAATTCAATTCTGAAGGTGTCGAATTAATAGGAGAGGAAAAAAAGTATGCCTTTTATTCCCCTGCTTTTTCTTTTGACAAAAACGGTCGAGTTATTGCCTTGCTCAGTGCTGGATTAACTAACCAACCCAACCTAAATGTACCCGCCCTCAACAGACAAGAGGAAAACGAAATGAAGCTATCACAGCTTATTGCCGCTGCGCTTGGCTTGGCTGAAACCGCAACCGAGCAAGACGCGGTAATCGCAATCAACTCTCTGAAGTCAGAGAAAGACATTGCGCTTAACCGTGCATCAAACATTGATCTCAATGTGGCCGTGCCTAAAGAAACCTATCAGCTAGCACTTAACCGAGCTGAAACTGCCGAGAAAGCATTGAAGGCCATTCAGGAATCTGAAGTTGATGCGCTGGTAGAAGATGCGATCAAGGCTGGCAAAGTTGCCCCTGCGAACAAAGAGATGTTCCTCGGCATGTGTCGTGCGGAAGGTGGCATTGAGCAGTTCAAGAAGTTTGTTGAAACCGCGCCAGCGATTGCAACCAACTCTAAAGTGACCACTACGCCAGCCTCTGCGCAAGCCGACGCGCTTGACCCAGAAGAGATCGCGCTGTGTCGCAAAATGGGAGTGACTCAAGATGAGTACCTCAAGTCTAAGCAATCTCTGGTTAAGGGAGAGTAATCATGGCTTTAACTGAAACTCAAACCATCGAAGCGCTATTTGCTTCAATGAACGCCGCCTTTGTGCGTGGCGTGGATGCGGCAAAGCCGCAATGGAACATGGTGGCGTCTGAAGTGCCATCTGCTGGTGCGTCTAACCTCTACGGTTGGCTGAAAGATTTACCAGAGATCAAAGAGTGGGTTGGCGATCGTCAGTTGGCTGACATTGGCAAGCACGGCTATCAAATCCTCAACAAGACGTTTGAAAGCTCCATCTCAGTTAAGCGCGAAGATGTTGAAGACGATCAGATTGGTCAGTACTCAATTATTGCGCAGCGATTTGGCGATCAGTCTGTCATGTTCCCAGACAAGCTGGCGTTTCCGCTGCTGGTCGCTGGTTTTACAACCCTGTGTTATGACGGTCAGAACTTCTTTGACACTGACCACCCATTAGATACCACCCCAGCCACTACGTTCTCGAACGTGGTTGGTGATCCGTCAACGGATACGGGTTCTCCTTGGTTCCTGATTGACACATCACAAGTCTTAAAACCTGTGATCTATCAGAACCGCCGCCCATTCGTGTTTAAGAACATGAACCCGAATGAAGAGTACGCCTGGTTCAACAACAAGCTAGTTGCTGGTGTGGATGGCCGTTGCAATGTGGGCTTCTCTTTCCCTCAGTTAGCGATTGGCTCTAAAGCTGCGCTGACCGAAGCGAACTATGAAGCTGCGATTCAGCTTATGGGTGCGATGAAGCGCGCCGATGGTACGCCGCTTGGTGTTCGTCCTACCACGCTGGTTGTGGGTTATCAGAACCGTGCGGCAGCGAAGAAGCTGATTGAACGCATGATCATTGATGGCGGCGACTCTAACCCGTACTACAAAGACGTGGAAATCGTGGTTAGCCCATTCATCGCATAACGTAAAAAGCTTATCAGCCATAAGGCGATGACGAGCTGGCGGTGTTCATTCACCGCCACGTTTAAACCCTGTTTAAAAGGAGTTCACTGTGAGTGAAGTTGAGAAAAAACCCAGCGCAACGCGCGCTCGACGTGCAGCAAAGCCTACTGTCGAAGGAAGTGATCAGCAAACAGTGGCAGAGAATACCCCCGTTCCTGCGGCGCAAGCCGAACCGGAGCAAGTAGAACAAGGAAACGAAAATGAAGTGGTTGCAACGCAAGGTGGTCATGTTTTGTCTGAACTTAGCGATCGTGCTGTCAGTGTTCTTGGTGCTTTTAAAGTTCTCGCTAAGTCAGATGGTGGTTTTTGGCGCTCAGGCGTTCAGTTTCATCGTCAGCAAGAAACGTTGGTGCTTGTGGTGGGCGAAGAGCCACATGAGTCTGCGCGAGTTCATGCGAAAGATTATGAGCCAGAGCGCGTGGTGTTCCTCTCTGCTGAAAAGGCGCAGCGAGTACATCGAGAGCCAAACCTAACTATTGAAGATGTTGAGCTGGCTGACGTTATCGAATTAAGCGATACGGAGTAACCCAAATGGCAATCTACGCAACCAAGCAAGACTTGATTGACCGTGACGAGCAGATGCTTTGGAACTTTGCGATCAATCGCGAGACTGGAGAGCTGAACGATACCTACATCAACCAAGCACTGGAACAGGCCGACGATGAGATCAACTCATTCTTAGGTCGCCGCTATCAGCTTCCGCTGCCAACGGTTCCAGGCATGTTGAATAAGATTGCCATCATCATCGCCTTCTACTGGTTGGCTGACCGTGATCAGCAAGCCACGAACTTGCTGGAAGAGCGCTACAAAATGCAGCTTGAAACTCTGCGTGAAATCGCCAGTGGTAAACGTGAGTTAGGCCTGCCAACCATTGAAGCGCCAGCCGAAAGCAGCGTTGGTAAAGTAGAGCTCATCCAAACCAATGAGCGCCTGTTTACCCGCAACAGCCTGAAAGGAGTGTTGTGATGGGTATCAGCGTTCAAGTCACTGGCACTGAAGAGCTAGCGCGTTTTCAAAAGATGCTCGATGCGCTGAGCAATCCAAAGCTAAAAACGGAGCTGTTGGATTCGCTAGGTGCAGTGGTGGAAAGCCAAACGCGGAGACGTATCGCCGATGAGAAAAGTGCGCCTGATGGCACCAAGTGGGCCGCTTGGAGCGATAGTTATGCTAAGACTCGCAACGGAAATCAGTCCCTGCTTCAAGGTGATGGAGACTTGTTGGACTCCATCCAATACGTGGTCGAAAAAAATCAGGTTCGAGTGGGGTCGCCATTGGTTTACGCAGGCGTACATCAAGACGGTTTTTCGGGCGCGGTACAAGTGGATGCGCACACGCGCCTTATCACTCAAGCCTTTGGTAAAGCGCTCAAGTTTCCGGTGTATCAGTC
>JBOFIW010000248.1:0-1445 GCA_051650365.1 Vibrio sp.
TTTGGGGGATTATTACGTATTAAATTTTCAGCAAGTTTTATGCTTCAGCATCTTTAAAATGTGCCGCAATCGCGATGAATTTGTCTTCAACAGTAAGAAAGGCGTCAACTACAGCAGGATCAAAATGACTTCCTGAGCCTTCGATAAGAATGGATTTAGCTTTCTCATGGCTAAACGCAGGTTTGTAGACACGAGCGGAAATTAAGGCATCGTAAACATCAGCTAATGCCATCAAACGGCCAGAGAGCGGAATATCCTCACCTTGCAACTGAGCGGGATAACCTGTGCCATCCCACTTTTCGTGATGGGTTAGGGCGATTTCTTTGGCAATAGCTAAGAATGAACTGGTGCCTAAATGTTTTTCGGCAATCGCAAGCGCTTGTGCACCGATACGTGGGTGATCTTTCATGACCGTGAACTCTTCATCGGTGAGTTTTCCTAGTTTGAGTAGAACCGAATCGGGAATTCCGACTTTTCCGACATCATGCAAGGGCGCGGATTTATAAAGCAGTTCAATATAATTGGGGGTCAGCAGCGATTTGTATTTCGAAGATTGTGCCATGCGTTCTGCCAGTGCCTTAACGTATTCTTGAGTGCGAAGAATATGAGCACCTGTTTCATTATCTCGTGACTCAGCGAGAGCTGAGAGGCTGACGATTGCGACATCTCGCGTCGTCTTTACTTCATTTTGCGTGGTTTCTAAACTGTTCAACATCTGGTTGGTTAGCATGGCTACGTTGCCCAACTCATCGTTAGAATAAATGGGTACGCGAACTTGGAGGTTACCTTCTGTGACAGCCTGTAAAGAGTGTTCTTGGTGAGCGAGGATCTCTTTTATCACACGGCTCCACAACACCAAAATAGCGGTAACATAGCCACCAAGCACCAGAGAAAGGAAGATAAACTCCTTCAGAATGCTGATTTTTCCGCTGCCGTCGAGTAAGTGGGTGGGATGATTCTCTAACCAGTAAATATCTTTCAATGCCACCATGCTGAGCACTATGGTTAAGGTACAAACCAAAATAAAAATCAGACCAATCAACTGATTCACTAAAGAACGTCGCTCAAGCGAAAAGAGTGCTACCGTCATGGCCTGCGGTGTTTGGCGTAATGTGTGTAATTTGGCGCTTAATTGCAGTAAAGCCCCAGTAAAAAAGCCAAACAAGGTCATGCCAAACAACACTTTCAAATTGCTATCGAGTGTGAATTGGTAATGAAAGTTGTAATAGGCTGCGAAGGGGATACTGATACAAAACAGCAGGCAGGTATCGAGCTGAGTGAATTGTTGCTTTTTTGCCCATGGGTGATGGCGAAGCAGTGTATGGCGGATTAACCAAGCGAGGAAAAATACCACGCTAACTTGAGTAGCGATTTCACGAGTGCTGAGTGTGGCAAGAAACGGGCAGACACGGCTCGTGTACAGAGCAAACAGTGCTCCTGCAAGC
>JBOFIW010000249.1:0-20366 GCA_051650365.1 Vibrio sp.
CCGGTCATGGTTTCGACTTTACACAAGCTCCCCACAGGCGCTTTGCAGCCAGTAGCTTCCAGCGTAAGGCCGACGACACGCACCAGTTTGCCCGAAGCCATCGGTCTGGTGGTATGCCCTTCAACTTTGTATTGAGCAAGACGATCCGCTAATGCCAACATCAGTTATTCTCCTGAATGGTGACGATTGACGCCGCAAAAACTTTTCAGCACGCTGCGGATGCGATCTTCCATTCGATAGCTGACACTGGATTCACCCGCTTCAATCTGCACATCTCCGCGGCTCAAAGCCGGTTCACTGAGCAAAGTCCAGTTGCGAGTTTCGATTTCCTGCTCACCATACGCTTGGCGAATGATCTCAATATCTTCTGGATTGAGTTTGAGAGTGATCGCGTGCCCTGCAATCGGCAGAGCTTCGACCGAGGCTTTAACGGTATCGAGGATCACTTGAGGATTGGTTTGTACTTCAACATGCACCACTTCTTTAGTGAGCGTGAGTACCATATCCACCAACTGCTTTTCTACTTGGGCATTCAGCAAATCCAGTGGTTGAGCAAACTGATTCGCTAGCGCCATGAAGGTTTTCACATGCTCTTGGATCAACGTTTGTCCTTCAGCAACCCCATCTTGGTAACCTTGTGCATGCCCTTCTTGGTGTCCAGCTTGGAAACCCTCGGTTTTACCTTGCTCCAAGCCTTGTTGATAGCCTTCCGCTTGTCCTTGCTCAAAACCTTCTTGCTGAGCTGCGGAACGAATCAATGCAATTTCTTCTTCGCTTAATTCGTGTTCGACTTCCGCTTCAGGCTCCTCAAAGTTTGGAACCCAACCCGGATCGTAGTTAAAGGCGGTCTGCTTGGCCGCTTTGAGTGTGTCAGCGCCGTAATCCGGCAGCCCCCACTTTTGAGGTGTTACGGTCGCATCATCTGCACCTGGGCGAATAAAACCGCGCTTTCTTTCACCAGACATGGTATTCCTCAATCATGCAGCAAGTTCAATTAAACTTCCTTCAGCAATGCCCATCAGATCGGTTTGTACAAACTCGCATAGATTACAAGAATTCGTCTGCACCACCACCCAACATGATTTCACCGTTATCGGCCATGCGACGGGCAATCGCTAGAATCTCTTTCTGTGCCGTTTCAACATCAGACACTTTGATCGGAGCCATTGCCTCAAGATCGTCTTTCATCATTTCAGCAGCACGTTTTGACATGTTCTTGAAGATCTTCTCACGCAGCGCTTCGTCTGCCCCTTTGAGGGCTTTTTGCAATACATCTTGCGGAACATCACGCAGCAATTTTTGAATGCCCTGATCGTCGACTTCGACCAAATTTTCGAATACGAACATCAGGTCTTGGATCTGAGTGGCCAAATCTTCGTCGTGTTCGCGCATCTGTTCCATCAACACGCTTTCGATGTTGTTGTCCAAATAGTTCATAATATCGGCTGCCGCTTTTAGGCCACCAATCTTGGCCGCTTGTGCCCCAGCTTGACCAGCAAACTGTTTCTCCATGATTTCGTTCAACTCGGCCAATGCAGAAGGTTGCACCTCTTCCAAGTTGGCAATACGCATCAATAGATCTAAGCGGTCACGCTCCGCAAACTGTGCCAGAATTTCTGCCGATTGATCGGGTTCAAGGTATGACAAAACGATAGTTTGGATCTGTGGATGTTCATTAATGATAATGCTCGCCACCTGACGAGGATCCATCCATTTTAGAGAATCCAAACCTTTGGACCCCGTTCCTAATAGGATTTGATCCACCAAGTTATTGGCTTTATCTGCACCTAATGCCGCCACCAAGGCATTACGCAGGAAGTCTTCACTGCCCATACCGATGTTGGTGTACTTCTGGATATCTTCTAAAAAGGCACGGTGCACTGCCGATACTTTGGTCTGGCTTAAATCTTTAGCTCGCGCCATGGCACTACCGACACGCTGAACCTGCTTAGGTTCAAGGTGGCGAATGATGCCTGCGGCATCTTCCTCGTTTAAACTCAGCAACAAAATAGCGGCTTTCTCTTCACCGGGAATTTCACTGACATCAACGGTTGACTCAACCACTTCTCCACCATTTTGATCATCTTTAGCCATTTTGCATCCAGTTCTTCACCACTTGAGCCGCCAGTTCCGGCTCGTTTGCCACCAAAGCACGTACCGCTTTTAGCACGTCTTCGTCCTTGTGCAAGTTAGGCAAGTCAATGCCTGAACCAAATTCGAACAGTTCGCCACTGTCAATTTCGCTACCAATTAAGCTAGTTTCACCATCCGCCCCGATAGGCATACCATCTGGGCCATACATTTGATCGTCCGAATCGGCCGCTGGGTTGATAAGTTTTTTCATTGCAGGGCGAACCAATACCAGTACCACGATGATGATCACAAGCGCACTGGCTAGCCAACGAATCCAGTCGTTAAAGTTAGGATGCTCCCAAATAGGGACATCAGCAATCTGCTCAATTTCTGGCTCAGCAAACTGCATGCTCAGAACATTCAACAAATCTCCACGACTTTCACTAAAGCCTACGGTGCCAATCAAGATCTGCCGAATCGAGTTAAGATCTGACTCGCTTAATGGGGTATAAGTAATTTCACCGGTATCCGGATTGACATTTGAGCGACTTTTCACTGCCACCGCGACAGTTTGACGGTTCACAACCCCCGACTGTTTGCGTTCATGACTGATGGTGGTATCGAGCTCAAAGTTACGCGTGGCTTCTTTGTGCACTGAACCTTGCCCCATCACTGACCCATCTTTCATCTGAGCCACATCCTGTGGGATTGATGCATCAGCTGGTGGTTGGTTACTTAGCGCTCCTGGCACTCCTGCGACAACGTTACCGTTGTTGTAATCTTCTAGGGTGTATTCACTACGTGTCGCGGGGGTATTTGGATCAAACACTTTGCGAGTCTGCTCTACCGCACTGAAATCAAGCTCAATATCAACTTGAGCGGTATAGTTCCCCAATCCCAAAATGGGTATTAACACTGAATCAATTTTGCCACGCAGCACTTCTTCTTGTTGTTTTTCAAGCTCTTGTTCTTTGCGACGAGCCGCTGAAACGGGATCTTGTGAACCAGAACTGAGCAAACGACCATGCTGGTCGGTCACAGTGACTCGACTCGGCTTCATTCCAGGAACCGCACTTGCCACCATATCGACCACTGCATCAATCTCTTCTTGTTTCAGATTGGCACCAGTGCGCAGACTAAGGAAAACAGAAGCGGAAGCCTCTTGGTTCTGACGTACAAACACGCTTTGCTTAGGTAAGGCGAGCAATACGCGTGCTTTGTTGATTTGACGCATTTCTTCAATGGCTTTCGCCAATTGTCTTTCACGGCTGAGTTTCAAACGCTCTTGTTCTAAACGCTGTGAAACTCCAAAGCCCATATCTTGCATCAGAATTTCGTCGCCCGCTTGGCGTTCTTGGTTTAACCCAGCACGCACCATGGACAGTTTGAGGCTGTTGTAATCGCTAACGGGCACCATGATGGTGTTACCGTCGAGTTTGTATTGTTGTTTCTGTTGATCAAGATAATCCAGCACAGGGATCAGTTCTTCGGTCTCGTATGCACCGAGTGGACGCATGTCCGGCTCACGAACCCAAAAAAACAGCATAACGATAAGTGCAACACAGATCGAAATAGAGATAACCAGCACCACTTGGCGCAATAAGTCGAGATCACCAACGGAAAAATCCATCTTGCTGCTTTTTTCGTTGATATCTGGGTTTTGCGTATCGTGGTCAAGATCCGAACTTGCCATTAAGGCATGCTCACCACTGTTGCTCAACGCAAGATCGGTTGTTTGTTTATCATCGGCCACAGTTTGCTACCCAAGTTATACTGGCATGTTCATCAGTTCTTTGTACGCTTCGACTAATTTGTTACGTACTTGGATTGTCGCTTCAAAAGCCACTGTTGACTTGTTACGAGCGATCATTACATCAGAAAGAGAGACGCCTTCATCACCACGATCAAAACGCATTTGCAAATCGCTTGAGGTCTTTTGTAGGCCGTTTACGTTATTGATCGCGTTATTCAGCAGTGCACCGAAGTCTGCGCCAACTTTCTGACCTGTCGAAGCTGGCTGAGTATTCATTGCCTCAAACATCATCGCTTGCATTTCGCTATTTAAACCGTCAAGTCTCATTGCTACCTCTGATGCCAATTCTTTGACTAAAAAAATCTGTTCCTAACTCTAAAGAGCAATTTGTATGCCATTCCCTTATCCGGGAATATCAATTCCTGCATCACGCATTTTGGCGAGTTTATAACGCAAAGTACGTGGACTAATGCCCAGTTTCTCAGCCATCTCTTTACGGCGTCCCTGACATTCGGCCAAGGTATCGAGAATAATCGCAAATTCTTGGTCACGTAATTCACCACCTAGACCAGAACCGGATGCTGATACCGTCTGCGCGCCTACACTTTGTGCTAGCGATTTAAAGACTTCAGGCTCAGCAACAGGTTTAATCTGTGGGGCAACCACTGACTCACCAGCCACGACTTGTTGCAGGCTACTCGCATCGTGCCAGTCCACCCCTTCGAGCAGGATGTGCTCACTCTGGATATGGCCATTTTCACTCAAGATCAGTGCGCGTTGTACCACGTTATCCAACTCACGTACGTTGCCCGGCCATGGGTAATTCAGAAGTTTAGCCACCGCATTCGACTCAATACTCGGCACTGGCAAGCCCAGCTTTTTGCAATGACGTTCAATGAGGTGATTCGCCAGCGGCTCAATATCATCTCTACGCTCACACAATGCAGGCCAAGTTAATGGGAACACGTTGAGGCGATAGTATAAATCTTCACGGAAATTGCCCGCTTGTACGTACTGTTTCAAATCACGGTTGCTGGTAGCAAGCACACGTACATCAAGTTTAATACTTTTACGACTACCTAAACGCTCCACTTCACGTTCTTGCAGCACGCGCAGTAACTTAGCTTGCAGGTTCAAATCCATCTCACTGATCTCATCGAGCAAAATGGTGCCACCTTGCGCTTGTTCAAATTTACCAGGGCAAGCTTGCACTGCACCGGTAAAAGCGCCTTTCTCATAACCAAACAGCGTCGCTTCGAGCATATTGTCAGGAATCGCCGCACAGTTAATCGCGATAAACGGCCCCTCCTTACGGGGAGAAGCGTTGTGAATGTAGCGTGACATCACTTCTTTACCGGAACCACTGGGTCCTAAGATCATCACGTTGGCATCGGTTTTCGCGACTTTGTCAGCCAATGCGAGCAGCTTAAGGCTTTTGGCATCCGCCACCACCGCATCACCATTGTCATCCGATTTAACTGGCGCATAGCGGCTAACCATATTGAGCAGAACTTCAGGTGCAAACGGCTTAGCCATGTAATCAATCGCACCATCTTTCATTGCAGATACGGCGTCCTGAATATTAGCGTAAGCAGTCATTAATAAGACGGGTAAGTTCGGCCAATGTTGCTTAATACTGCGCAGCAGCGCCAAGCCGCCCATTCCTGCCATTTGCACATCGGACACCACAATATCCACACTGTTGGATTTGAGTTTGAGTAAGGCATCTTCCGCGCAATCGGCTTCCAGCCACTCATAACCCGCTAAAGCCAAGGTGTCGATCAATGCTTCGCGAAGACCTTCATCATCTTCTACGATTAAGACTTTGCTTTGAGCCATCTTCACTCTCCAGTTTCTGAGTTTGAGCTATTAACCTGACGCTCAAGAGGAATGCACATAGTAAAACAAGCACCTTCTCCCTCTTGGGATAGCAGTTCCAACCGCCCACCATGGGCACGACATACCATTTGTACCACCGCCAAACCAAGACCAGTGCCTTGTGAACGAGTGGTGAAAAAGGGTTCCATAATTTTGTGCTGTAATGCCTCTGGCACGCCAGGGCCGTTATCTTGCACAGATATTTTAAGTTCGCCATTCACTGGGCGGAAAAACACATCAATTTGTGACCCTTTGCCAGCAATTTGTACCGCATTCATCACTAAATTACTAAGTGCGGAGGCTAAAGCATTGGCATTACCCAATAACATGGTGCCTTCACTTTCCACTTCTTGCCCATAATCGATCTGGCTATTTTTCAGCACCGTTTCGACCATAGGTATAAATTCAGCGGCCAGATCCCCAATCGAAAAGGGCATAACTACTTTATTATCGCCCCCCTTGGCAAAGAGCAGCATATCGTTGACCTGCTTTTCTAAATCATGCAACCGATCAACCAGTTTACTTTGAAAACGGTCACGCGTTGCGGGAGGAAGATTGGGCGCAGCGAGATTTGCCGCATACAACATGGCGCTAGAAAGTGGTGTGCGTACTTGATGTGCTAACGAAGCCACCATGCGGCCTAATGAGGAAAGGCGCTGTAAATCACTGATCCGTGATTGCAATAAACGAGTTTCGGTTAAATCAGTAATGAGGATAAGTTGTCCCGTGGCTGAAGCCGAAATCGCTAACCGAACTTTACGCCCATTGCGTAGAGAAATCTCATGCCCATCGTCTTCACGGGGTGCAAAAGCAATTTGAATAACGCTGTACCATTTCTCACCAACTAAAGGAACATCCAGCAAACGCTGCGCCTCTGGGTTGGCTTCACGGACTATGCCTTGAGTATCAAGTAAAATGACGCCAGCAGGCATCACATCCAGCACTTGTTTATAGCGCTCAACTTGATCTTCTAACGAATCCAAATGGGAATGCTGCTCTTGCACTGCGCTCATCGTCCACTCTCTGTATTTAAATGCAACAATGGCCTGACACGCAAGAGTCATGCCAAGCCATTCACATTTAAAATCAACAAGTTAAATCATGCCAATATATTGACTATGGTCTTCCTTAGCGTTGCATATTGTATTTGCGCATTTTTTCAACCAAGGTGGTACGACGCATACCGAGCATATCTGCCGCTCTGGCGACCACACCACCTTGCGCTTCCAACGCTTGATTGATCAAATTCACTTCTAGATCAGCCAGTAGCTCTTTCAGATTCACCCCTTCTGGAGGTAAAGCTTGTGGCGCATCAATATCGGTGAACTCATGTGACTCTTCAAAATCAAAGTCTTCAGAGAAAATACCTTCAAGAACATCACGTTCTTGCTCTTCAACTGAGCTAAAACGACTTGGCTCAGGCTGGAATTCGGGAATATCACTGTAACGATATTTGGTTGGTAAATGGTTTACGTCTACCAAACTGTTGGGGTATAAAATCACCATCCGTTCAACCAAGTTGGCGAGTTCGCGAACGTTACCAGGCCAATCATGCTCCATCATGGAGTTGATAGCACGTGGCGTGAAACAGATAGGTTGTGCACCTTCCGCTTCCATACGAGTCATCAGCTCTTGCAACAACAGGGGAACATCTTCTTTGCGATCTCGCAGCGCGGGCATTTCGATTGGAAAAACGTTTAAGCGATAATAAAGATCCTCACGGAATTTTTGTTCCTCAATCATCTCTTCCAAGTTACGGTGAGTTGCCGCGATGACTCGCACATTAGCTTTGATAGTGCTATTGCCCCCCACACGTTCAAAACAACGCTCTTGCAGCACACGCAGCAATTTAACTTGCATACTCATCGGCATATCGCCGATTTCATCTAAAAATAGTGTGCCGCCATCGGCCAATTCAAAACGACCTTTACGAGAGGTAATCGCCCCCGTAAACGCCCCTTTCTCGTGACCAAATAACTCACTTTCTAGTAATTCAGCCGGTATTGCCCCGCAGTTGATGGGCACGAAAGGGCCATTACGTCGCCCTGAATGGTAGTGAATATTGCGCGCAACGACCTCTTTTCCTGTACCGGATTCTCCCAGAATCAATACATTTGCTTCCGTGGTGGAAACCTGTTCGATCAAATGACGAACTTCTTGTACGCCCATACTCTGCCCAACAAGGCTACGAAACAGAGTATTTTTGCGTGCTGTCGCGAGGACTTGAAAGCCTTTACGCCCGAGAAACTCTTTACTGTGACGTAAGGCATCACTCAACTGCGGATAATTCAGCGGAAAATCTAATTCCCCGACATAATTGGGAAATTCTTCTAAAGAATAAGGCTGTTTATTTGCCATCAATAGCGGAATATGGTTTGCCTTGGTCAAAGATTGAATGAGCTCTTGAGAAAGCGTTTGACCACGTAACGAACCTAAAATGCACCCCGCCCATACTGCCGACCAATTGACTTGGGCAATCTGAGTAGACTCAATGACCTCACACTGCTCTCCTACAAATTCTAAAATGACACTAAGGTTGTGCCGAACGGCGGCATCGTCCTCAATCACAAGTAGTTTCGCTAAACTTTGCATAGGTGAGATTATTTGCCTTTATTATAAGAAGATGTGCTGGCACCTTTTGAAAATCATTCTCAGGTGATTGATTTTTTATATATAACCTGAATAAACAATAGACAATTTGATGAAATCAGCAACAAAAAAAGCCACTTGGCTAGTTAGTGGCTTCTATTCTATTTAAATCAGCAAATAAGGCAACCAAGCATTTACTGGGTGTGATATTCATTAAAAGTTTCACTGATGAAAATCAAATGCCCACTTCAGCTGCCGTTAAATTGTGAAATTCTGGTGGAATTTGATCCCACGCCGATTTTATTTCACGAATAATATCGATTACGTCATCCAACATTTGCGGATCATTCTTATGGTTTGCTTGAGTTATTTGGTTAACCATAAAGTCATACAGTTGATCTAAATTCTTAGCGATATCGCCACCATCTTCCATCGACAAGCAACTACGCAGACTAATGATGATATCTAACGCCTTCCCCAAACGCTCACCTTTCACTGGGATGTTACCTTGCTGCATCGCAGCCTTACCTTGAATGAGGCGTTCGATCGCTCCGGCCATTAACATCTGGACGATTTTATGCGGTGAGGCCGCACTTAGCTGGCTATCCACTGATACTTTTTTGTACGCCTGTAAAGAACCACGCATAATCTTCCTCTTATAAAAACTTTTTGTATTGTTGAACGGATTTCTTTCCGTGGCGATATTTGTAAAGTGTTTGACCTATCGCCGCCGTTTTTAACTGCATCTGTCCAACAAGTTGTTGAGTGTTATTGATCGCCTCACGCCATAAATCGGACTGTACCCATTCTGGATGTTCGGCTACATAGCTTAGCAAGCCATGCAATAGCTGTTCCCTGTTATCGACCAACTGCAAAATATCTTCAGCATGAATATCATCTTCGGCAAGAAGAGTAGCAATTTGCTGATCGAGATCAATCAAACGTTGCAGTTCCACTTCCACATTAACCACCTAACGCATTCATCATACCCGCTAGCTGAGATTGCATTTTACTGGTCGCATCTTGCATAGCACTGAATTTCGAGTGGGTGCGTTTCTCCAAACTATCCATGCGGCGATCCAAGGCGCGTTGATCATCATCCAGTCGATAAGTTTGTTCATTTAAACTCTTTTCACGTGTCCGGATTGAGCCGGTTACACCTGTCATGCTCGCAATCGCATCTTCGACTCGCTTAGAGAAGCCCTGATTACCACCAAAAAAATCGCCTAATTTAGTAAAGTTATTATTTAATTGGCGGTTAAGCATATCATAGTTGATTTCGAGCGTTCCTTGCCGAGTGGTGGTGATACCAAACTCCGTAAGCGATTTTAAGTTATCAGGCGCTTGTTCAATACTCGATGAGAACACGCTCTTTAAACGTGAATCGGCACTACGAACTATGCTGTCTCCCGCTAGGGGGCCAGCCTGTCCCGTACGAGGATCTACACCTGCCAATTCCTTGCTGGTTTGGAAAAATTGGTTATAGGCGGCGACAAACTGCTCAATGTCGGTACGCACCCGATCGCGATCATATTCAATCCCGATTTCGGCTGGGGTTTGGTTGCGTTCGGTTTTCCCTTTCAGGGTTAAGTTCACACCATCAATGGCGTTTTCGATGATGTTATTGTTACTTGACAAGGTGGCTACCCCATCCAGCACGACCATCGAATCTTGCGCCGATTGCACTTCGGTCATGCCACCATAGCCATCAAACGCACTTTGTGCGGAATTCAATGCTGCTTGGGCTTTTTCTACTTGCTCAATGTAGGCTCGCTCTTCAGAACTCAGCTTCGCTCTTGCTTGCGCTTTGGCTTCTTCCGGAGTCATTTTTCCGCTGCGAATCGCGGCTTCAACATCTGCCTTTTCTTGAGCCAGTTTTTGCTCTAGTTTTTGCTGTGCTTCTTTAGGCGTCACGTAAGAATCAAGCAGCGTGCCAGATGCCGTATTGCTCCAACCGGGTACATCTGAGGCTTTCTCGCTGCCTTTCGCATCAAGCTCCTCTTCAGGTTCCCAATAGGAATCAAGCAAAGTACCTGAAGCAGTTTCACTCCAACCGGGAATCCGGTCTTCCGGTTTGAGGTATTTTTTGGTTTCACTTGCCGCAGTGGCCACGGCTTTAACGGCGTTATCCGTGAGTTCACCACTATTGGTGGCCTCTCCCGCAGCATCTTGTGCCTGTTGGGCGGCATTACGAATCTCTTGCGCCACTTCCTGATCAACTACGCGTGCCGCATCACCAATTTTTTCGGCGACTTTTGCCGCGACTTTCTGTTGCTCAGGCGTCAGAGGGGTAATTAATTGCTGTGCTTGGGCGCGTGCTTTTTCTAAATCACGTACCCGTTGTTCTAATGTTTTGTATTCAAGCTGTTTGAGTGGGTTGCCAGGCTCCGCTTGAGCCGACATTTTTACACTGTTGTCTTTGCCCGATACGTTAGAGGCGACAATCAGCCGTGGACCTTCGACATCGTTAATAATGGAGGCGCGCACACCTGGGTTGGATTTTTCACCATTGATCCCACGAACGATATCGACCAGTTTGGAGTTGGCTTGTACATCCAGAGTAAAATTCTTATCGCCTAATGAAATTTGCAGCTTGCCTGGGCCAAACTTTGCCTCTTTGTCTAACACTTCAGAGGCAATTTTATGACTTTGAGCAAGCTGCAACACATCGACGGAATAGTTACCAGCGATCGCTTCCGTAGTGGCTGTCGCGGAGACGACCTTTTCATCACTGGTGTCGACTTTGCGTACCGCAAAAGCCTTCTCCTGACGAAACTGGGTCATCAAATTTTTCATCGTATCCAGCGACTCTCTGAGCCGACCATAGGCACTGATACTGGTATCAATGTTGATGCGCTCATTGTCAATGCGTTGCTGTTTGGGTACGCGCTCCGCACTGACAATTTTGCTGACCATGCCATTGATGTCAAAGCCAGTATTCATCCCCATC
Organism: Vibrio sp.; assembly: GCA_051650365.1. Taxonomy (GTDB): domain Bacteria; phylum Pseudomonadota; class Gammaproteobacteria; order Enterobacterales; family Vibrionaceae; genus Vibrio. Next base: position 11,244 of record JBOFIW010000249.1, read on the forward strand.
GGGCCTAAACTCATTCGATCACCTCAAAAACCGTGTTACACCTTTGCCATGAGTAAACCGGATCGATGATCCTGCTCACGGGCTAGGCGACGCAATACTTCCAGCATTTCTTCCTCAGGGATTTGACGAATAATATCACCCGTCGAGGCTTCATAAATGGTAACCACCTCACGCCCGGATTCTTGATCCAATCTGAAAGACAGGCCCTTGTTGATGGATTTCACGAACTCATTCATTTGATCCACCATTTTGGCAAGTTGCTCCTCGTTGAGACGTTGGCGCTGCTTAGCTTGCTCCATTGCCGTCTCAACCGATTCTTGCTGTCTTGCCCTGACCTGCTCAGAAAAGTGTTCAGATAACTTATCTGCACGCGAAACCGAGCGGCTGTTATCCCCTGAAAGCGAAACGCTTTTTGCATTATCGTTTTCCGAAGCAATTTTAATGCCACTTTGTGAGCCGTAAGGCTGGATGTTCGATGCGTAGGATGGTATTTCCATAACAATCTCCCTCCACCTTATAAGTAACATTTACTGCATGCTACTTACTAGCTCAAGTGAGCTCAAAGGGTTACCCCAATAAGTTCAGAGCTGCAGATGGTGACTGCTTCGCTTGCGCCAGCACCGAGGTACTCGCTTGCTGCAAAATCTGCGCTTTAGTCATCGCCGTAGTTTCACGGGCATAATCAGTATCACGGATACGGCTACGAGACGCGTTCACGTTCTCGTTAACGTTATCCAAGTTACTGATCGCGTGACCAAAGCGGTTCTGGAATGCACCCAATGAAGCGCGTTGACTATCCACCGCCTTCAAAGCACCATCCAGTACCGATACTGCTTCTTGCGAACCTGCGACGGTTGAAACGTCGACATCCGCGACTGTCACATCACGACCAGCTTCAAAACCGATTTCACCGCCTAGTCCACCACCGATGGTGACATCACCATCAACACGTTGTGATGAAGCAAACAGTTGTAGTTTTCCACCTTCACCGACCGACGCTTTAACGTCTTCGGTTTGACCGTTGATGTAGGTTGCAAGCTCTTCTAAATCGTCACCTTGTTTGGCATTAATGGTCACCGCTTGTGCATTACCCTGTTTATCAGTGTAGTTCAGGGTAAGATCGGTTGCAGCGCCTACGCGCCAGTCTGCAGTTTTCCCGTCTTGAGCACGATAACTTTTACCGCCCATGGCTTGAGTATCAGAGCGCATGTTGCCCATTGAGAGCATGACGGCCTCACCTGAATCAGCACCAATTTGGAACGATTTATTACCAAAAGAGCCGTTAAGCAGCTTGTTACCACCAAATGAGGTAGTTTCGGCAATACGATTCAGTTCATCATTAAGGGCGGACACTTCTTCTTGAATCGCTCGGCGTTCAGAAGAAGAGTTCGAACCGTTAGAGGATTGCAATGCAAGATCGCGCATCCGTTGGAGGATGTTGGTCGTTTCGTTCATCGCCCCTTCAGCAGTTTGGGCGATAGAAATACCATCGTTGGCGTTTTTCACCGCCATATCCAAACCACGACTTTGCGATGTTAAACGGTTAGAAATTTGCAGACCTGCGGCATCGTCTCGGGCACTGTTGATTTTGTAGCCGGACGATAAACGCTCCATTGATTTCTGCATACCATCAGCAGCACCATTCAAATAGCGCTGTGCGGTCATGGCAGACACGTTCGTGTTTACATTAATTGCCATATTGATCTCCTTAGGCGGATAAGTTGGTAAACCTCGGTGTCTCTCACCTCACGTCGGTTTACCTCATTTCTCTCGTATCCTGTAACGGCGAGAAATACATATCCTTTAGAGAAATTTCCGGATTTTTTTTGAAAAAATAAAATCCCCTTCACTTTCGTGAAGTTAAGCACTAATAAATGAAATTGGATGCAATAAAAAATCCAGCCGAAGCTGGATTTTTTTCTGGAGTGGGGATTAACCCAACAGGCTAAGTGCCGCGTTTGGCGCTTGTTTCGCCTGTGCCAAGATTGAACTTGACGCTTGAGACAGGATTTGTGATTTGGTAAGAGCGGTTGTCTCTTTCGCGAAATCCGTGTCTTTGATACGGCTCTTAGAGGCATTAACGTTTTCGTTAATGTTATCCAAGTTGCTGATTGCATGGTTGAAGCGGTTTTGGAACGCACCCAGTTCAGCACGGTGACTATCTACGTATTTCAGTGCAGAGTCGATAACCGCAACCGATTGTTGCGCGCCGCCTACAGTTGTGACATCCATAGTATCGACGGTTTCAGCAGTACCCGCTTGCATGTTCAGTGCACCCGCTAGACCACCAGAAAACGCCACATCACCCGTTACTTTGTTATTACCAGCAAAAATTTGCAGCTGACCTTTCTCGTTAACAGACGCTTTCACCATGTCGGTTTGACCGTTGATGTAAGTCGCGACTTCTTCGATATCGTCACCTTCTTTGGCATTAACAGTGATGGTTTGATCGTTACCATCAATATCTTTCAATGTGAAAGTGATGTCGTTCGCGCCAGCTTGTACTTTCCAGTCTTTGTCTTTGCCGTCAGTCGCAACGTAGCTGGTACCCCCCATCATACTGTTATCACTGCGCATGTCTTTCAGGGTTAGCATTACCGCTTCACCGTTGTCAGCACCGATTTGGAATGACTTAGTTGAGAAAGTACCGTTCAATAGTTTGTTACCACCGAATGAGGTTGTTTCGGCCACACGGTTCAGCTCATCGTTCAGTGCAGTGATCTCTTCTTGGATCGCAACACGTTCAGATTTGGAGTTCGAGCCGTTCGCAGATTGTAGTGACAAGTCACGCATACGTTGCAGAATGTTGGTGGTTTCATTCATCGCGCCTTCTGCGGTTTGAGCAATTGAAATACCATCATTTGCGTTGCGTACTGCCACATCCAGACCGCGACTTTGTACATTCAAGCGGTTAGAGATTTGTAGACCGGCAGCATCATCTTTAGCGCTATTGATTTTAAAGCCTGAAGATAGACGCTCCATTGAAGTTTGTTGTGCGTTTGTTGCACCGTTCAAGTAACGTTGAGCTGTCATTGCTGCTACGTTGGTATTTACATTCACTGCCATGGTGATTTCTCCAATTGATTTTCCGATATATCCGGTTTCCGACGTCTCGGAAAACCAAGTAGTTCTCTCAAAGTTACCTTCTATAACGGCGCGACTTTTAAATCCTTTAGGGAAAATTTTCGTTTTTTTAAGAAAAAAGTTTATTTGGCGATTATTTAGACATCAAACCTATAAAATGTACAAAAAACGTACTGCGGCACTCAAGATTTATCAACTGAAGGCGATAAAGTGGGCTTGTTCTTTAGTTGCGCAGTAAAAACAGCACAAATTTTGGCTGCCGCTTCGCTTGTGCAAGTACAGAAGTGCTGACTTGTTGCAAGATCTGCTGCTTAATCATCTGTGTAGTTTCTTTGGCGTAATCGGCATCTTTAATCCGGCTGTTGGATGCCGCCAAGTTTTCATTCACGTTATCGAGGTTACTGATCGCATGATGGAAACGGTTTTGCATGGCCCCCAATTCCGATCGATGCCCATCGACATACTTTAGTGCCGTATCAATCACAGAGACGGCGCGTTGTGCGCCGCCAGCACTGCTGATATCGAGATTATCCACCGCTTCATAACCCAATAAGTTCATTTGCAATTCGCTGGCTAAACTGCCACTAAACGATAGGGTTCCGGCCGTCTCTTTACCCGCGATGTAAAGCTGAAGTTGCCCTTTTTCATTCACAGAAGCAGAGACTTTATCGGTCTGGCCATTGATGTAAGTCGCCAGTTCTTCAATATCATCGCCTTCTTTCGCTTGGAGCTGAATGTTCTCATTCTCGCCTTGCGCATTGACGTAGCTAATATTAAGTTGCTGCTTACCTTTCGCGACTTGCCACTTTTTATCCGCCACTGCTGAGGCAACGTAACTAAAGCCGCCCATATCCAAACTGTCGGATCGCATATTGCGCAGTGAAAGCTGTACCGCCTCACCACTGCTGGCTCCAATCTGGAAACTGGCCTTTTCAAAATGGCCATTGAGCAGTTTTCGCCCAGCAAAAGAGGTAGTTTCAGCAATTCGATTCAATTCATCGTTTAAAGCAGCCATTTCTTCTTGTAATGCGCTTCTTTCAGCGGCGCTGTTCGAGCCGTTGGCCGATTGCAAAGAGAGATCGCGCATACGTTGCAATAGTTGAGTGGTTTCCTGCATCGCCCCTTCTGCAGTCTGCATAATCGAAATGCCATCGTTCGCATTACGCACAGCAATGCTCAGGCCACGCATTTGCGTTTCCAGACGGTTCGATATTTGTAGCCCTGCTGCATCATCCTTCGCACTGTTAATGCGATTGCCAGAAGAGAGGCGCTCAAGAGATTGATTGAGCATCTCGGAAGCGGAATTGAGATGTCGCTGTGCGACTAGCGCTGACACATTGGTATTTACCGTCATGGCCATAGCAGCTGCACTCCTCACACTATTGCTTACTTGTTCCTTTATCGGTGCGAGGTGGTTTTTCTTTAATCAAAAAAAACGCTAACCGATCCAGTTAACGTTTTAATGTAGTGCTGGAATTTAATCGCCAAGCGGTTGGCGCTCTAAACCACCACGATACGAATCGAGAGCCAGTTTTAAGCGACGGAGTTTATCGCGTGAACGACGTTTGTGGTTAACCGCTAAAGCCATCGACAATACATCCACTAAGGCCAACATGGCATACCGAGAAGCCGAAGGTTTATAAATAAAGTCAGTTTCTTGATGCTCAATTGGCAAAATGAGATCCGCGATTTTTGCTAAAGGTGTCGCCTTAGGGGTAATCGCAATCACTTTCACACCGTACTCTTTGGCAAGCTCTGCGCTTTCAATAATGGTGGGAGTGTATCCTGTAGCCGAGAGCATCACGATCACATCGTTACCATCGGCGGTTGACGCGATCATGCGTGACATCAGGCCATCGTTATAAGCCACGACAGCATAACCTAAGCGAAATAAGCGGTGCTGCATCTCTTGCGAGGCGATGGTCGACCCTCCGCCCATGCCAATCGCGATCACTTGCCTTGCCTCATGCAGCCACTCGACGGCGGTCGCGATATCCGCTTCATTGATCAAATTTCGGTTGATATCCAGTGATTGTTTGATCGACTCATAAATACCTTGATAGCCGCTTTGATCGGGTGGCTCAAGAATAAATCGCTGACCAACGGTGAGCGTTTGAGCCAGTTTGATCTTCATATCACGAACATTCTTACAACCGACCGCTTTGGCAAAGCGCGTAATAGTGGCTTCGCTCACTGCTGCGCTTTCTGCCAGTTCAGTGATACTGGCATTCGCAGCGGTTTCAATATCGTCCATGATCAATTTTGCGACTTTTTTTTCTGCATCGCGTAGCGCACTGAATCGCTCGGCGATCCGAGAAATAATATCGACGTCTAAACTCAACCTAGTGTCCTATTTTTTGCTGTAGGGGCGCGGCAATGACCGGTGTACCGACCCGAGATGCTCTGTGCCCATTTTTGCCGTGAGTATACCTTAAAGCGAGCGGACTCACGGCGTCCGGTTTAGAAACAAGTCTCAACCCAATGCGTAACTTGATAGTCATCATCACATATTGCGATGGAGCGCCACTTATCAATCGTTAAGCATGGATGCGATGTGGAGAACGCTATGATGTCTCCAACATTGAGTTCATTGTCTGAATCAATCTCAATAAAGGCATGCTGATCCATTACCGCTATGGTCTGCGCATTACCTACAGGAATAAGCTGACCACCGCGATAAGCCCGTTCAGGTGTGGGTAATCCTGCATCAAAAGCCACATCACGCTTACCTAGCCCAACCACCAGTCTGTTGCTTTCTGGTCGAGAAAGAACGTGTGCCCAGACTTCAAGAGAAGATTGGAGATCGCCCCCCAGATCGCAGGCCACGCCCTGGTTTTTTCCTGCGCGAGCCATCACCTTATTCTGAGCGGCTAAATAGATTCCAGTGTCATGGATTGCATAACAACCGGGGCGAATGATCGCCTCTACATCGTCTAGGTTCGAAAAGCACTCAGAAACCACGTCATACCATGCGGATCCTGCCCCGGTCACCATAGGTTTATCTGCAATCAACGCTTCTTGCTTTAAAGCACGGGTTAACGCCAAGGCTTGGTTCAGGAATTGCCGAATCATTTCCTCCGCATTGTCGCCATGAATCACCCCTTCGTAGACTTCAATACCACGTAATATGAGATGGCTCTGTTGTTGAATGAAACGGGCAAGCGATAACACTTGGCTTTGATCACGACAGCCACAGCGACCACCTTCCACACCATATTCGATAAGCAAATTGAGCGGGATCTGGCGCTGAGCAAAATATTCCCCTAGCGCTTTGACGTTGAGTGTTGAATCAACGCAGGTATAAATGTTCACTCCGCGCTGCTCAATAAGGTTAGCCACGATGGCCATATTCACCTTGCCGACCAGTTGATTGGCAATGATGATCTGCGTCGCGCCGGCACTAGCCGCCACCTCAGCTTGCGCTGCGGTGGCCACCGTAATCCCCCAAGCGCCATGCTCAAGCTGCTGACGAAAGAAACTCGGGATCATGGTTGTTTTGCCGTGTGGACTGAGCTTCACTTGATGCTGCTGCGCAAAACGCTGCATCCAATCCAAATTGTTGTTGAGTTTAGACTGCTGGATTACCGCCGCAGGTAAACTGACCTCTTCATTGATCAGACTGTATTTTGTGGCCACCTCTCGTGAGTTGGCTTGGCATTTTTGCCCAATATCAGGATGGTTAACACATTCATTGTGATAGTTTTTATCACGATAATTTTCTAAAGCCATAATAAAAATCCTTCTCTAACATGATTTAACTCTATGATTAATCACAATTGACTCTATAAAAACTACACTTAAGGTTAGAAAGTATCAAACAGCAATGGCATTTATGTGTGGGTTATCACTGATTTTGTAGTGGGGGATTATTAAGATGCATCCATACAAACGAAAAATGAAAAAGGTCACTCATGTTGTTCGATACCCTGATCAAACGTGTAGAAGTCTTCGATGGCAGCGGCGGCCAGCCTTATCACGCTGATATTGCCATTCGCCACGATCGCATTGAACGAATTGGCCAGTTGGATGATGCACAAGCCAAGCATGTGATTAAGGCAGACGGGTTAGCTATCGCCCCAGGTTTTATTGATGTACATACGCACGATGATACTAATGTGATCCGCTTTCCTGAATGTTTGCCAAAGATTAGCCAAGGGGTCACGACCGTTATTGTGGGTAACTGTGGCATTAGTGCTAGCCCCGTCGTTTTAGCCGGAGATCCGCCCGACCCAATGAACTTATTGGGAAAACGCAGCGATTTTCAATATCCAACCTTCGCGAGCTACGCCAAAGCGGTGATAGACGCACAACCCGCGGTGAATGTCGCGGCCTTAGTCGGCCATACCGCTTTACGTAATAACGTGATGGATAATTTACAGCGCACGGCCACCGATGAAGAAATCGAGAAAATGCGCTTAGCCCTTGATCAAGCGATGCAAGAGGGAGCACTTGGACTCAGCTCTGGTTTAGCCTACGCCAGTGCCAAGCAAGCCAATGCCGATGAAGTGATGCGTTTGGCACAAATACTGGGCGATCACGGTGGGATTTATACTACCCACATGCGTACTGAGTTCGAAGAAATTCTGTCTGCGATGCAAGAAGCTTTCGAAACCGGTCAGTTTGCCAAAGTCCCCGTGGTGATTTCTCACCTTAAATGTGCCGGTGCTGGCAACTGGGGCAGAACAGTTGAAGTGCTGAACTTGATGGATAAAGTCTCTCAGCATCAAGATGTGGCTTGTGACTGTTACCCTTATTCTGCGAGTTCTTCCACGCTCGACCTGAAACAAGTATCTGATGAGATCGATATTTACATCACTTGGTCAGAGACTCATCCAGAACATGCAGGCAAAATGCTTAAACAGATTGCCCAAGAAATGGCAACGCCATTAATGGATACCGCAAAAGCACTTCAACCTGCCGGAGCGGTTTACCACTGCATGGATGAGAACGATGTAAAACGAGTGCTTAAGTACAAATTAACCATGATCGGCTCTGATGGCTTACCGAATGATCCTAAGCCGCACCCTCGTTTATGGGGGACGTTCCCCAAGGTGTTGGGGCATTACTGCCGAGAAGAGCAGTTATTTTCTCTGCCAGAAGCCATTCATAAAATGACGGGAATGTCGGCCAAACGATATAACTTGCAAGGACGAGGGGAAATTAAAATAGGCGCATATGCTGACCTAGTAATATTTAATCCAAAAACGATTAAAGATACTGCAACCTTTGAAAACCCCATTTCTATGGCTAAGGGTATCGAATATGTTTTTGTGAATGGTGCTTTGTCTTATTTTAAAGGTGAAGTGAGTAAAAAAAGAAATGGTACATTTATTTATCGAAAATAAGCTTATCGCAAATAAATGCATCAAAAAATTTAAAATAATAAATTTTAAACACTGGAGAATAATATGCCTATTAAACGTTACGGTGTAGAAGGTGGTACAGGTACCGGTGGTCAACACCTCCCCTTTGCAAGAGCCACCGAAGCCGGCGGTTTTCTGTATGTTTCTGGCCAAACACCAATGATCGATGGTGAAGTGGTTGAAGGGGGTATTGTTGAGCAATCACGTCTTGCGATCCAAAACTGTGTCAACATTATGACCGAGGCGGGCTACACCCTTGCAGATGTGGTGCACGTAAAAGTAGTGCTCACCGACTCTCGTTATTTCCAATCGTTCAATAAAGTATTTAAAGAATTCTTTGGCGAACACCCACCAGCACGTATTTGCATGGTCTGTGATCTCGTTGTGGACGTAAAAGTGGAAGTCGATGTCACTTGCTACCGAGAGGATCGCCGATAATATTATTTGAATCTACCTAACGTTGAGATAAATCCTGAAGACAAATTATCTTATCTCAACGTTCTCACCCTACAAAATATAAATCAAGCAACAGAGCCCGCAAGTTAATTTAAGTACATTCTGGATGGCGGTTAATTAAATTAGCACAAATAATGAATGATGCTCTGGTGCAATAAATAAAAACTGAATATGGATTATTCTAACGAGGTGTTCCATGAGTAGCACATTTTTTCTTACA